>JBNKJW010000113.1:0-51400 GCA_050291445.1 Bacteroidales bacterium
AATAAAATAGCAAAACAAATTTCATTCGTTCATGACTAAACATCGGATATTTTAAAATATCCGATGTTTTTTTGATACAAAGAGCCCAAAGATGATGGCTTTTCAATGGAAGTTTATTTATACTAAGCCATTATGGAATATAAAATATTCCGGAGTTAAAAAAGTGCAATTCCAATCAAAAAAATGCGCCAAAAATAAATTTATGAATTAATCAGGCTAGAAAACATAATTCAAAAAAGCAAAATCCAATGCGCTGTGTAGGATTGTATTTTGTTTTAGCATTGAGCTAAATAAATTAACGTTTTACTTTTAAGTTATAAGCCATTAAGGCCTCTCCATGCCGAACATAAAGAATGCCATTTTTAATTACCGGATGCGACCAGTGCGGTCCCTTTCCATAAGGGATTTTAAAAGTGCTTATGGGTTCAAATTTTTCAGGATCTGCTTTTACAAGTGCAAGATTACCTCTTTTTTCATCATAGCAATATAACATTCCATCGTTAGCAATTATTGACCCTTTATTTTCCCATTTGGTTTCATATTTTAGTTTGCCTGTATCCCACTCAATGCAGCACCAGTTGCCGTTTCCGTTGTTTATCCAGTTAGAACCATAAATATAATTACCTAATTTAACCACTCCTCCATGATGAGTATCCAAGATGGTATCGACCCAGGCAAGTTCAACCTCATTGCCTTTTTCATTAATATTCAATCTTACTCCAACATGATTGTATCCACTATTTACATAAACAGCTCCATCCTCGTAAACTGGGGTTGTACAATTAATAATAGGATCCCAGTCCATATTTTCGGGCTTTATTTTTAAATAATCAAACTTCCATAAAATACTGCCATTTAGTGCATTAACGGCAAAAATATTTACAGAACCAACACTTATAATCATTTCTATCCCATTATGATTTACAAGAATTGGTGAAACATAGGCCAGGGAGTCTCCAATGCTTTTACTTTTCCAGATAATATCACCTGTTTTTTTATTTAGTGCAATTACAGTTGTTTCTTCTCCAATTGGTGAAAAATAAACCGTATCTCCTTTAATAATTAAAGATTCAGCTACTCCCCACCTGTTAAACTTTGCCTTAAATTTCTTTGCTGCTTCAAGCGACCAGATAATTTTACCTGATATTGCATCGATTGAGGCAATATCTCCCATACCGCTTGAAACATAGATTTTTTTATCATCAATTGTAGGAGTACTTCTACTTTTAGGGAATGATTCATTCCAGGCTCTTCCGTAAGGAATTTTCCACTTTAGTTCTCCTTTAAGGTTCAATGCATATAAAACATCCATTGAATCTTCTTTACCTGTTGTATAAATTGTTTCATAAGCAATAGAGGCTGAGGAATGTCCAGAGCCCAAACTATCGTTAAACCACAATAATTCGGGGCCTTTTTCGGGCCATTCTTTTAAAAGATCGGGTTCGTTATAAATCCCGGTCCCTCCGTTTCGCCATTCTGTAACGACTTGAGAGTTAGCCCTTATCGAAAGCAAGAGCAAGAAGCTAAAAATTATCTTAATTTTTTTCATTTGGTGTAACATTGATTTTTATTAATTGGCAGCTATTGAATAAACCATTAAGGAAGTTCCATGTCTTACATATAATTTTTTATTGTCTATTACAAGGTGTGCCCAGTGCTGTTTTTCGCCATAAGGAACCTTAAATTCGGAGATTTCTCCATAACCATCGGCTTTGGGTTTACAAAGTAGTACATTTCCGCTTTCGCTATAGCAATATAAAAGTCCATCGGCATATATAATGTTTCCTTGTTTACCAAGGTTTGCACTACCTAGTTCTTTACCTGTTTTCCAATCAAGGCAAATCCATTTTCGGCTTTTACTTCCAGCACCGTATATTCGGCCATCAACTGTCACAAAACCACCCAGTTGACAATCTAACGATTCATTTTTCCATCCTTCTTTTACAGAATTGCCATCAGCAGCTAACTTTAACATTGCCGAGCCCTTACCATATCCACTTGAAATGAATATTTCTCCATTTTTATAAAGTGGGGTATTTGGATGAACAGACCACCTGTTGGGCCAGCTATATTTCCATAAAAGTTTGCCATCTTTAGCATCCAGGCCTAAAAAATGGTCTTTTGTGTGGGTAAGTAGTATCGATTTTCCTCCATGCTCAACAATAAGTGGAGAACAGTAGGCACTGCTTTCGCCATTGCCTTTGCTTTTCCAAATTAGTTTGCCCGTATTTTTATTTAATGCAACAATATTTGCATCGGTACCTCCTGGTGTGCAAATTAATTTTTCTCCGTCCATCACCAGGTTTTCCGTAACTCCCCATTGAATATTAACACCTCCATATTCTTTCATTAAATCAACAGACCACTTTATATCTCCTGATTTAGTTCCCATACAAACAAGTACACCATAGCCCGACATTATATAAAGCTTTTCGCCATCAACAAGAGGGGTAGAACGAACACCTTCCCAACTCTCCATCCATTCTTTTCCATAATTAGTTTGCCATATTTTTTTACCTGAATGATCAAGAGCTATTACAAAACCATTTGTTCCTGAAGTTCCGGCGGTGAAAATCATTTCTTTTGTAACAGCAGCCGATGCATGCCCTTCACCTAATTTATCGTAATGCCACAGAAGTTTGGGGCCTTCTGCAGGCCATTTTTTTAACAAGCCAGTTTCGTTGTAAATACCATCACGGTTTGGCCCACGCCATTGGGCAGTTTCTTGTGAATTTGCCCCATAAACAAGAATAAATGATAATAAGGAAAGAAAATACTTGAGCATAATTTAAAATTTAAAAGTTTAGCCAAATATAGAATTAATGAAAACATTCAATAAAAAATGCATGCTGAAATTAAAAAAAATGCGACCAAATATTGGAAAAATGCGATAAAAATTTTGAAAATCACAAATTGTCCAAATAGGATATATTTGAACCTTCCAAACCTCTATGCTGTTTTTATAAAAGTGCTTGATTTGCAATTTTTTCAAAGTTTTTTGAAATATTGATTAGTGATCAGGGGTGTGTCTGAAAAATGATTGTTTTATTTAAAATTGACTGGATTATTTTAGGGGTAGAATTAAAATTATTTCATTTTTTTGCTATTTGTTTTAGTTTTTGAGGGGTTTGTTTTATATTTGCACAGTATTTAAGATTTAAAGCTTGTTGGTTTTACCAACTTATTAACCTAAACTCTTGTTTTGAATTAGAAGGATGGCAGTATTTGCTGCCACCTTTCTAATATTTTTAAAAAACTATACAACCATAAGTTCTTTTTACTATATCCATTTTGCTTTAACCGTCTTTTAAAGACGGTTTTTTTTTAGTATTCCTCTAATTGCATCCCTGATTTCAATAAAACTGTACATTAATAAATCATAAGTATAATTTTGGTACATTTTTGGTAGATAATATCTGAAATTTTCATTTACTAAGTTTGTTTAGTTGCGATGGCAAAATAGAACTACTTTCATTAAAACACTATTTTACTGTAATTGCTTTACATAAATTGGTTTAAAAACAGGGTTTATACTTATGGTATTTGATTTTTATACTAAAAAAATCAAAGTATATGTTTCGGAAGTATCGGAGGATGTTGCTTTGTTAAAGGATGAATTATTGCTGGTTTTGAACCGGGCTGGAATGGAAGTTTTAACCCTTAGTCAAAGCTCTTTTGGGCAGGATGAAGCATTAATCGGAGAAAATAATAAACTCCTTTTAAAAGCAGATTGTTCAGTTCATTTAATTGGTGGTCAGTCTATTAAATCTGGTGTTGAAATTGAAAACCAGTCGGTTATTGAATACCAATTAGCCGAAGCCCGGAACCGCAAAAACTCAGAGTGGAAAGATTTTAAGATATTTATCTGGCACCCGGCTCTTTTTTCAAGCTCAAACGAAAATCATGAACTTGATGCTTTTATAAGCTCCATCAGGCAGGGAATTATGCATAACATGATTTATTCAACCCGTGATACAGCTGTTTCGTTTGTAGAGGATATTCGTGCAGTAATGTATGGAGGGCGAGAAGTTGAATTTGACACCGACCAAACAGATATTTTCTTTATTTACAATGCTTTAGACTATGATTCGGCAAATGGCATTTTATTACTTGTAGCTGATGTGGCCAGGGTTAAAATGCTGGAAATTAATTTAAGTGAAGATGTAGATTATTCCGAACTGGTTGCACAGCAATTGAAAAAATCTAAGATGGTCGTTATTTATTTTAAAGACACATCGGACTGGTCGTTACCTTTTGTGCAGCAGGTTTGGAAAAGGGTAGGGGGAGCATCTTCAAATGTTCCAATATTATTTATAGGTGATGCAAATGTTGAAAGGAATGAAAAAATTGATTTTGAAGCCCCAATGGTAACTGTGCAAATAATAAATGAAGAAATTATACCACTTGAAATAAAAGTACAATTTGACAAGGTGAGCAAATAGTGAAAAAAACGAATCCATATCCTGGGCTCAGGCCCTTTACCGAAAAAGAGTCCATCTTTTTTAAAGGTAGGGATTTGCACATTCGTCAGATTATCAAACAATTACAGGAAAACAAAATCATCATCATTACCGGAGCATCAGGCGATGGAAAATCTTCGCTGGTTTATGCAGGTGTAATGCCAAGCGCCAGGGCCGGTTTTTTTAAGGCCGAATACAACAACTGGTTGATTTGCGATTTCAGGCCAGAAAGAACCCCACTTTATAACCTGTCGAAAACACTTTCTGAAAATTTTGGATTGCCTGTTGATGAAATTGAAAACGAGTTAAAGCTTGGTTTTTCATCTTTGATTAGGATCTACAAAAAATCGCCTTATTACATAGATAAAAACACTGAAGAATGGGAAAATGCTGATGCAGATAAACGCAGAAAGCTAAAAAGTAAAGGCGCCAACTTGTTTATCCTGGCTGACCAGTTTGAAGAATTTTTCACCAACCCCGAAAACTATGCCGGAGGTATTCCTTCAGACGAGGCTTATGTAACTGTTAACCTGCTTTTAGAATCTGCCGGCCTATCAATTAATGAAAACCTGCCTGTATTTATTGTTTTTACAATGCGCTCCGATTTCATTAGTCAAAGTGTATCGTTCAAAGGTTTACCTGAATACATTGGCTACAGTCAGTTTTTTGTGCCCAGGTTGCAACGCAATGAGCTTCAGCAGGTGATTGAAGAACCTGCAAGGCTGGCAGGAGGTACAATCTCTAAGGGCCTGACTGAAACACTTATCAATGAGCTCCGCGATGGCTTTGATCAGCTCCCCATTATTCAATACTCTTTAAGCCAATTGTGGAAGGTGGCCGCTAATGGTGATGAAGAAATGGATTTGGTGCATTTGGTAAAATTAGCAGGCTTACCAACAAAGTTTTTGTCGAGCGAGGACAAAGCTAAATTCGAAAAATGGGTTAAAGACCAGGAAGCCTTTAAACAAAAATATTATCAAAACACTGGATTATCAAACGTACTAAATACTCATGCAAATATTTTATACGAAACAGCACTGTTTTATTACCAGGAAATTGTAAGCTGGTCGAAAAACGAAATTACCGAAGAAGATGCCAGAATTATTATAAAAACAGCGTTCCAATCATTAGTAAAAATTGATTTAGGAAGAGCTGTTCGTAACCGGGTGACTTTAAGAGAGATAACTGATGTAATTAACAAGCCTGAAATTGACTACGAAACGGTTTGTGGGGTGTTAAACATTTTCCGCTTGCCCGGGAATAATTTCATCCGTCCGTATATTGACCCAAATGATATTGAATCGCAGTATTTATCATCAGAAGCCATTCTGGATATTACCCACGAGGCATTAATAAGAAACTGGGAGGTTTTAACCTATTGGGAATCGGAAGAACGTGAAAATTACAATGATTTTCAGGAGTTTTCAGTTCAACTAGAAAGATGGAAATCAAACAATCGGTCAAAAGAATTTTTGCTTCCACTGGGTCCCCTGGTACATTTTGAAAAATGGTATAAAAAAAGCAGGCCCAACAAGTATTGGATTGCAAAATACGACAGTACTTTAGATAACAAAGAGACCAAGATTGCCAGGGCAGAAGTTTTTGTAGAAGATATATCAGAATACCTGCAAAAAAGCCGGGCTGCAATTATTATTGCCGAGAAAGCAAAAAAGAAGCGGAGAAGGATTGTTTCTATTGCCACACTTGTTATTATGTTGGTATTGGCAGGTTTTACTTACTGGGCCATTCAGGAACGAACCTTTGCACTAAAGCAAAGACAAATTGCTGAAAACAATAGTAAATTAGCAATAGAGCAATCGGAAAGGGCTGAAAGGGAAAAAAACAAAGCCATTTCGGCAACTGAACAGGCAGAGCTTGAACGAAAAAAAGCAGAACAAAGTGCCCAGGAAGCACTTTGGGCAAAAGAACAATCAGAAAAGGCAAGGAAATATGCTGTTTATCTGAAAATATTGGCCGAAGAGCAGTCGGCTTTGGCTAAGCAAGAGGCCAAAAAAGCCAGGTTAGAAAAAGAGCGGGCAGATAAAGAAAAAGAAATAGCCGAAAATGCAAGAAAACTAGCTGAAGAGGCTACGGATAGTGCCCAAACACTTAATTATCTCACGCTTGCCAGAACCCTTGCTTTAAAAGCACAAAACCCTTACGAAGACGATCAGGTAAACCTTCTTTTGGCTTATCAGGCATACGAATACAACGAAAAATACGGTGGATTTGAAAGAAATCCGGAAATATATAATGCGCTTAGATACGCCTTAACTGCAAACAAAAAATCGAACGTAATTGAAGTAACCAAAGATTTGCTAATCTCATTTAAAATTGTTGATGATAAATTAATACTTCATACGGTTGATAACAATTTGTTGGAGTACAATATGAAGGAAAAGGAGCTTATTGAAAATAAGGAACTATTTAAGACAAAGATTCCTGTGAATGCCTCGTATTTTATTGATAATGAACACCTTGTGATTGGGTTTGAAGATAAAACACAGTTTTTAGCTGTGCTGAATTCTGGTAAAAAGTTTGAACTTAAGGGGCATACCGGGCTTATAAGGTCAGCAGATAAAAATCCGCAAAAAGATGAATTTGCAACTGCCGGACGTGATAAAACTATAAGGATTTGGGCACTTGAAAACAAAGCGCAAAAACCAATAAAAACATTTAATGCAAAAAGTAGAATTAATGCCCTAAGATACACAGCTGATGGCGAAAAACTAATTGTTGCCGGAAACGATGGGAGTGTTGTTATGTGGGAAATAGCTACTGGTAAAAAAACGGTTCTTGAAGAGAAAAAGGATGTAAGGGCTGTTTCTATTGGGCAAAATAAAAAAAGGGATATTATGGCTGTTGGGTTTGAAAACGGGAGTGTTATTCTTATTTATCCTAACAATAATTACAACAAAGAAAAATATCTGATAAGCCGGGCAGGTATTAAGGCAATCGATTTTAGTAAAAAGGATGACTTGTTATCAATTTCGAAAGAAAACCGGAAAATGGATATCAATAAATTGGGGGCAATCAACCAGAATACGATTAAAATTGTAGATCATGATGTAAAAGTAAGCCAGTTGACTTTTTCTGATGAAGACAGGTTGTATGGCCTGTGTGAGGATAATACAATCAGGTATTGGGAAAAAAACAATAAAATTTATGCCGATGCTGTTAGATCTATGATAAAGCGTAACTTTACTAAAGAAGAATGGAAAATGTACATAGGGGAAAATGTAAACTACGAAAAGACCGTGAAACAATAAAAATTATTGCGTTATGATAAAAATAAGGGGTTTATATGTAATTTTTTTACTGCTATTTCCGCTGGTAGTTTTTGGACAAAATTGCCAGGAAGAAATTGACAAGGCCAACAAGCTATATGATGACGGGATATATCGCGAAGCGGAAATTGTTGCAAAGCAAATTTTGGATTCGTGTGACCTAGACAAAACCCAAAAAGATGGAATGCTGAAGTTGATGGCCAGCATTTACTATGAAATGGACGAACTGGAACTGGCACAAGAATATGTTGCGGAGTTTGTTAAGAAAAATCCGAACTATATACCTAGTGATAAAAAGGATACGCACCATTTTAAATTAGCTTTTGATAAAATAGAAAGCTGGCCTGGCTTTTCAATTGGGTTGAGGTTTGGCGGTTCATTGGGGATGCCTACGGCTTTAAAAATATACCCGGGTAGTGAGCTGGGCGTGTACACAAATGATTATGTTGCAAAGCCTGCCATAATGGGCGCCATTGATTTTTCCTGGAACATAAGTAACCAGATAGCCCTTAATGTAAGCCCTGGCTATAGAAGCCTGAGTTTACAACATGAAGTACCTTTCTACGACAACCAATTGACATTTAAATACGAAGAAAAAAGTAATGCTGTTTTTTTACCTGTTTTGATAATGGGTTCCCTTCCACTTAATGACAAGCTTTATCTCTCATTAGGTGTTGGTGGCGAAGTTTCTTATTTTATGGATGGAACTTACAAATATTCGTATAGCGGACCTGGGTTATCAACTACCGAGCTGGCTTATTACAGAGATATAAAAAATGAGGATGGGGAAATTGATGCGGTTGAAAGAAATCAATTACGATATGGCGCAGTAGCTGCACTTCGCTTTTCCTATCGCAAGGAAAAATTCACTTTTTTCTTTGATGCCAGGTACGTTAAAGAATTTTCGGAATACACTAATACAGATAAGAGATATTACAACCAGGAATTGTATCTTTTAAACAACTACACACTTGCAGATCTTAAAATATCAGGGGTTGATTTGTCAGTTGGTGTTTTATATAATTTTGCATTTAGGGTAAAATCGAAGTATTAAAATCATTTAAAATGAGACAGAATATATTATTTTTTGTAGGCTTAAGTTGGCTATTGTCAGTTATCAGTTGCAACAATAGTACTCCTGAAATAGCTGATATAACAGAAATATCTGCAACCACATTGCACGAAACAATGGTTTGTACGCCAATTGGAAATAATAATGAGCTTTTTGCAATTATTTACAAAGATTTTGAGGCACAACTTTGCAGTTACAATGTAGATGATAATAACAGTAATTACAATTGGATTAATTCTGTTGAACAATACGGGTTTGGTGGTAACTCTCCTATTTATTCGCCCATTTTTGAGTTAAAACGAAACGATGCCAATGCCTTATTTATGCAACAATTTTATCCAACAAATGAGGGGGGGGACGTAAAATCGGTGAAATTTAATGAAAATGGTAACTTTCAGTGGCAAATGACTGACAGTATACATCAGCCCGACACTATTTATTTTGGAACCGACATCATTGACCTGCTTACGAAAACATTTAGGTATGGCGGGATGGTGAATTTTGATAATGGGGGCACTTCGGTAGTTTCAGTAGTTGATTCAATGAGTATTGATCGTACCTATTTACAACTTACTCATTATAATAATGAAGGTAGTTTTACTCACAATCACTATTTGAGGTTTCCTGGTAGTTGGGAGTTAACAGATGTTTACAATACGTCTGATAATAATCTGCTGTTTGTCTATTATGATCGTGGCTTAGGTATTAGTAATTTTAAACTAATTGATACCACCGGAACTATTATTTTTGAAAGGGAGCTGGAAATACATATTCTTAAAACGCACTTTTTTTATGAAAATAGTGATGGTAATTATATTATCTCAGGTACTTATATTGATAATTCGAACCAGGCACATGGTATTGTTTTTTGTGTAGATAATGGTGGAATCGATATATGGCCGCCTTTTCAAAGCGATATAGGCAGTAGTGGAAGCTTGTTACTAGCTGTAAATGAGCAGGATGATGGCTACTTGTTCAGTGGAGTAAAAACCAGTAGTGCTTTTTTCGACTGGCGCGATGATTTTGATGCATACGATTACCAGGCAGTATTAATGAAAACAGATTTAGACGGAAACCTTCAATGGCAAAATAACGATTTATTTAATAGTTCGTATTTTAAATCGGCTGCCGCTGGAGTTATTTTTAGTAATAATATAAACCTGTTTATTAGTCGCGACGACGGACCAGTGCAAAACGTGTCCATATTAAAACTTGATAATGAAGGGAAAATAAAAAATTAATGCCTATTGACAGTTTACATATTATCCTTTATGCTTTTTTGTTGTTGTTAATAACAGCAAGTGTTATACTTTTTGTTAAATACAAAACGAAAAACAAGTTTGCTACTAAGCAGATTAAAAAAATTGAAGAAAAGTTTAGTAAAGACAAACTTTATTTTGAAAAAGAGATAAAAAGGCTTGGCTACATACTTGACGACTATAAGCAAAAAAAAGGGAAAAATGGTCAATTAGCAGAAAACAAATTATTAGTTGCTGAAAACAACACAACCGAAAGCGAAGCATCTGCCCAAACACCAATCACTGAAAGGCAAACCCAGGAAGATTTTGATTTTAAGGAAAAAAACAAAAGATTATGGGAGCTTAGTGTTGCAGTACACAAGGAAAAAGAAAGAATTAACGGACTAAAAAAAGAAATTGAGCACAGGCATAACGAAGTAACCAAAAGTATTACTTATGCTCAGCGTATACAAAAAGCCTTATTACCCACTTCTAAATTTTTGGGTATTCGCTTTAGCGATTATTTTATTCTTTGGAAACCCAGGGATATAGTTTCGGGCGACTTTTACTGGTTTAAAAGGTTGGAGGATAAAGTAGTTATTGTAGTGGCTGATTGTACTGGTCATGGTGTACCAGGCGCTTTTATGAGCCTTTTGGGTATTTCCTTTTTAAACGATTTACTTACTAAAGATGAAAGTCTGGCATCGTACCAGATTCTTGATCGTTTGAGAGAAATGATTAAGTTGGCTTTGCAACAGCAGGCCGGAAAAAAAAGAATGGCTAGTGATGGAATGGACATGGGTTTATGTATTATTAACCATAAAACCCTTGAAATGGACTTTACTGGAGCCAATAATCCACTGTACCTTATTAGAGATGGAGAGGTTATGATTTTTAAGGAAAACAGAAACCCTGTTGGGGTGCACCCTTTTGAAAAACCATTTAGCAATCACCGGATCCAGCTTCAGAAAGGCGATAGGATTTATCTTTTTTCTGATGGCTTTATTGATCAGTTTGGGGGGAATAGTGGGCGAAAATTTTTGAAGAAGAATTTTCAGCGATTGTTATTGCATCTTGCGGCCCAAAACTTATCTATGGAAACAGAAAAAGAACTTTTAAATGAAACATTTGAACAGTGGAGGGGCAAAACACATCCACAGGTCGATGATGTTTTGATTTTGGGAATAAAAATCTGATAGTGAAACCTATATCATATACAATCTTTCAAATCTTAGCTAAGAATTCTGTCAAAAATTCATAAAGATTTATAACTCGTACTTTCTTGCTTAATAAATATGAACTTGATTGGGGCCAATAATTCCAACTACAGGGAAGTATTCTAGCAATTCCGGCACTCAACCATTAACCTTGTAAATTTAACCCAGATTATGCATTTGACAAAAGTCAAATTGCATAAACGATTAAGATTCACTTCTCAAAGAGGCATCACTCACTCACCTCTTTGGTGTTCATCTAAATCGGCGTTAACCCTTAATAAATGCACTAGTGTCATGTCAAAGCTAATTTGTCAGGTGACAACACCTGACAAGTGCACCAGCCAGGTGTTGTCATCTGGCTAATTACCAGAAATATCAAATTTGACTTAACACTAGTTCAACGCTATCGCATTTTCTATTGCATAACTCGGGTTTAATAATTGGTACTGTTCACAAGAATGCTATATATTACGCTGCTCCGCAGCTTTTGATTTATGATTGTTATTTTGCTACAAATATTGTCGCTACTCTGTAGCTTTTTTAGTAGAAAGCATAGGTAGGGAGTACCGCTAATATTTGTAGCATTGAAACAACGCCAGAAACAAAAGGTTCGGAGAACCGCAATATTCAATTCTTTAAACCCGATTGCCCTGATCAACAAATTTGGTACCTAGCCAATAGATTCTTAAATGTATTAATTGTATTAGTGGGCAGTATTAAATGCTATAACACCATTAGCTTATTTGGTTGAAAATGATTGGTATAAAAATGGCAACTATTACTGCTGTTTGTTGCCAAAAATAATCAGAAGTGAACAAGCCGGCTGCAACAATCAATTCATTATCAGAATTATTCATTGTTTGCAATAATACCACTTGAGCTAATGATGTTCCACTTTCGGTTTAAAATGCCTCTGTATTGCCAGTGATAGCGATTATTAAACAATAGCATTTCGGCAGACCTGCCCCAGGCGCCAAACGAAATATTACCCACAACTTTGTTTTGCATATCTAAAATTGCCGTTTCTTTTTTAAAAATACCGTGGGTTTTAAAGTTATAACTCCCCGTGGGGAGCTGGACAAATGCTGAATGTGTAAAAGGTTTTCTCGTAATTTTAGCAACAAGTTTATTATTTGAAAGGATTTCATAGGTTCTTTCAAACAAACCTTTGCGCCAGTTAAGGATCGTATTCATTTTTTTATTTTGGATTATAAGTTCGCAAGCACCTCTTTTTGAATCGCTTTAAATTCTTCCTCAGTAAATTTTAGTTTGGGGTGTTCAAAGCTTAAATCGGTAATTTTATTCATAGGTATCAGGTGCAAATGTGCATGTGGAACCTCTAAACCAGCTACCATGGTGCCAATTCTAATACAAGGAACTGCTTTTTCGAGTGCTTTGGCCACCTTTTTTGCAAAAATGTGCATTCCGGCAATGGTTTCATCGTCTAAATCAAAAATATAATCAATCTCAACTTTTGGAACAACCAGAGTATGCCCTTTGGCAATTGGAAAAACGTCCAGAAAGGCAATGAAATTATCGTCTTCGGCAATTTTGTAAGAAGGAATTTCTCCTTTGATGATTTTTGTGAATATTGAAGCCATGTTTTTTTGTTTTCAGTTTTCAGTTCATTAATAAAAACAAATATAAGCAATCTGGCTTTATCCAAATAATTTGCAATAAGCTAATTTGGTTTCTTCTGTTTTGGTTTTTGTAACAGCGTAGTTTTTAGCACTTTCCGACATGATTTTGAAATCTTGCTCATTTAAATCAATGGCAGTTTGTATCTTTTTCGCAAATTTTTCCGGGGTGTTTAAATCGATATCCCAACCGGCATTTTCGTTTTCAAGGTTTTGCCAGGGGGTTTTATTGCTGATTATCACCGGACAACCATTCATAAAGCTTTCTAATATGCTATGACCAAAATTTTCGCCTTTTGATGGCTGGAATAAAAAGTGATAATTCGATAAAGTATTTGAAACCAGATTGTTATTTAATTCTCCACAATAATTTACTTTGATGTTTTCGGGCAGACTTTCAATAATGCTCTTGCATTTTTCCCAATAATTCTGTTGGTAAACCGCCCCATATAAATCAAATATAATATTACCCTTGTATTGGTAGTTTTTTAGGCATTGCAAGGCAAAAAGGGTGTTTTTTTCGGGAGAGATTCGGGCAATGCTTACGAGTTTTAATTTCCCTGGCTCCTTTTTTTCTTTTTTGTTATTGATGAGGTTAGTTGCTGGCGCCAAATTGGGTACCAAAAAAAAGCTGGCAGGTTTTAATTTTAGTTTTTTAATGTCCTTCTGTTCATCAGAACTGGTAACATGGATTTTACTTAGTTTATACAATTTTGTAAACCTGCTTAAAAGAACAAAAACTTTCTTTTTTAAACTTTTTACTCCCAAACCCTGAGCCGAAAACATTCCCCGGGGTGCTACAATGGTTTCTTTTTTAGTAAAATACCTTAAAACAATGAGTGGTAGCAACGAAAAATAAAAGGAATAAACTCCGTTAATGTATGCAATATCAAAATTGGTTTGTTTAATAATTTGTCTGATTTTTTTTATACTTAAATTCTTTTCAGACAAGTAGTTAACTTTTTGATTATCAGCTACATCCACCCATTTGTCAGAAATTACCTCAGGGTAAGGTGTGGTCTCTAAATAATCGGTGTTTCTGGTAACAATTAAAAATTCATACTTATTATTGAGGTGCCCAATCATATTAGCCATGGAACGGATAGGGCCACCAGCTTTGTAGCCAGGTAGATACCAATCGATGAATACGAGGATTTTTTTCATGTATTTAGTTTAACGATTATGGTGTATGGCTTCGACTCCGCTCAGCCACCGGGCTTCAACTTATCAGCTACTACTTCAAGGTCACTGAGCGTAGTCGAAGTGCCGGGGTTTTGGCTCATTTCGGCTCCGCTTAATGGCCGAAATTCAGCCACCAGTTATTGGTCACTGAGCGTAGTCGAAGTGCCAACTATCTTATTGTTAACCACCTTGTTGATTATTTCTAAAATGAGTTCCATTCATACATTGAGCTAATAAATTTAATTCTTCTAATTTTCCATTTATCAATGCTTCTTTTTTCTTTCTACTCCAACCTTGCACTTGTTTTTCTCTATTAAAGGCTTCATCAATTCGCTGATATTCTTCATAATAAACAAGTTCTACAGGTAATCGCTTTTTCGTATAGTTTGCTCCTTCTCCATTTTGGTGTTGTTGTAAACGCAGATCCAAATCAATGGTACTACCGGTATAGTAACTTCCATCTGAACATTTGAGAATATACATGTATCCTTTCATTGTTTTTTGTTTTTGAGATAAGATTTGGCTTCGACTCCGCTCAGCCACCAGCCTTCGACTCCGCTCAGCCACCGGGTTTCGACTCCGCTCGGCCACCGGGCTTCAACTTATCAGCTACTACTTCAAGGTCACTGAGCGTAGTCGAAGTGCCGGGGTTTCGGCTCATTTCGACTATGCTCAATAGCCGAAGTATTGGTCACTGAGCGTAGTCGAAGTGCCAACTATATTTTATCATACACTTCCACATACTGCTTTGCAATATATGTTGCCTTGTATTTTTTTGCATTTTCAAGGCCTTTTTCAACCAATTGGGTCCTTAGTGCCTCATCATTTAACAGTTTTAATAAACCTTTTTTCATATCTTCTTCACTAAAAGGGTTAACTAGTAAAGCTGAATTGGCAGCTACACAATTCATGGGTTCAATGCTCGAAGTAATTACAGGCCTGCCAATTGCATTGGCTTCAATAATTGGCATGCCAAAACCTTCGTAGGTGGAGGCAAAAAGCAATATATCGCTTTGCACATATTTTTGAAGCATGTCTTCTTTTGATAAGTTGAAAAAATTCTGGTAGTCAATCCCTTTTTCTTTTAGCAAGTTAACCTGACTTTCGCTCAGTTTGCCAATAACAATAAGTTGACAATCGATGCCTTCAACAGCATTTATTACCCTGACAAGGTTTTTATTTGCTTTGGTACCAATATGCAAAATAACCGGTTTTTGCGACAATTTTTCTTTTGGATGATATTTGTATTCCTCAGGAATACAGTTACTTATCACAAATACTTTACTTGCTTTAATTTTAAAGCTTTTAAGCAATTCTTGTTTGGTAAATTCTGAAATAACTGTAATGTATTTAACCCTGCGTATGGGCCAACTAAACCAGAAAAATCGGATAACTGCTCGTTTTAGAGGGTTGCCGTATTTTGCGGATCCAATATCATGAATGGTTAAAATGGTTTTCTTTTTTTTCAGAAAAAGGGCAACAAAGTGGATATCGCCTGTAATGTGGTTAATATCAGCTTGTTGTTTTCTAAAGTTGAGGCCTGTTTTTATGCGGTTGAGGAAACCTTTACTTCTTTGTTTCGCAAATACTTTTTTCACCTTTACATGTTCGGGATAGTTAGCACTTATAGAATCAAATAATTGCTCAATACTGTGGTATTCGGGGACAGGTTTACGATAGAAAAGGGTTAGGTTCATTTTTTTACTTTTATTCATTTTTATCAATCATAAAGTTGATGTGTTTTTCAATTTGCGAGATAAGGTAAAAGGGGAGGTTTAATAAAATAAATGGTTTGCCTTTTATTGTTTGTACTTTTTCTATTGAATAATTTCCTGAATAAATCCTTACGGCAAAATTATGGGATGCTGAATCAATAAATTCCATAAGCGACCGAAGTCTTCCACTTTTGCCATTTTTAACTTCAATAGGAATAAGCATGTTCTTTACCTGTAGAATATAATCGACTTCAGCATTTGATTGTTTTTTTTCTTTCACCCAAAAAATATTTTTGCTTAAAGCGCTTGTTTGTAATGATAAAAGTTCTTGTCCGGCAATGTGTTCAGCAATTTTTCCTTCAAATACACTATCGATTTCATTATTGCTTAAAATTTGTAATTGTACACCCGCAAACTTGTTTATTAATCCGGTATCTAAAATATGCAATTTAGGAGATTTTCTTAAATTCTCAATTACAGGGACTTTTATGGAGGTAGTGGGGTAAATTAGTTGTAGGAAAAAAGTTTTTTCCAGAATACGGAAACATTCTCCAACATCTTTAGATTTGTAGTTTGACTGGGCAAAACCTTCAAATTTAATTCGCTCCCCTGCTAGTTTAATGGAATTATTAATCAGATGCCTTATTATTTTTGTCTGATTATCATTTTTTGAATATTTTTCAACATCTTCGAGGTAGGTTGTAATCAAATTATCAAAAATATCAGCCAATTGCACTAAATCCTGGTGTTCAATGTAATGACTTACAATTTCGGGCATTCCCCCAATTAAAGTATATTCCTTAAATAAGCCAAGAAGGTGCTGATGAGCATAATCGGGGAAAGGAGTTTTTGACAATAATTTAATTTCGGCTTGTTTATTTTTAGCCATTAAAAATTCAAAAAAGCTAAAAGGTCTGACTACCAAGAATTCAACCCGACCAACAGGAAAACTAATATTTTTATCTAAAATACTTTCAAGTAGTGAACCCGCAGCTATAACATAAAGTTCTTTTTTTTCTTCGAAAAAATATCGAAGCAAGGCAATGGTTTTTGGTGAATTTTGTATTTCGTCAATAAAGATTAAAGTTTTTGTATTTTTTTTACTTGTGGGGATACTGTTTTGTAAAAATAGGATGGAAATAATGGTATCCAAATCATCATTTTCTTCAAAGATTTTTAGGTCTTTTGTTTTATCCAGGTTTAAATCAATAAAATAATCAAATTTAGGGGCAAACATTTTTACCAAAGTGGTTTTTCCTACTTGCCTGGCACCTCTTAATATAAGAGGTTTACGATTCTTCTTGTTTTTCCATTCTGTTAATCTGCTTAGGATAGTTCTTTTATACATTGCACAAAGTAAAGGCTATTTTCCCTACAATAAAACACAAAGTAAGCCCAATTTTGCTAAAAAAGCAACTTAAAGTAAGCCTTATTCGCATTAGATTTTTATTAAAGCAAACTTTCGAATAGAAAAAATAATCATTGCTACTACCATTGATGCTTTTACTAAGTGGTTAAGAACCACTACAAAATCAGTTTCGGCTTTTACAACCTGCAAAAAAAGCAGAGGTAACCAAAGTATCAATGATGGGTATTTAGATGATAACCTAAATATCATAAACATGTAAAAATTATAGAACAAACCTAGCATGAACATAAAAAAGATGCCTCCATTGACTCCAAAATTTGCATATGCCTCACCAAGCGGACTAAGCCCCATAGAGGTGTTGTCGCTAATTTTTTTGCCTGTAAATCGTTCAAAATTATCACGCCCACCAGCTTTTGGTTTGTTTGGGTTTAAAAACCGAGGCACCAGGCTGGCTTCAATGCCTGTTAGAATGGTCTCTCCTCCTGCAAATGGCTCATAATAAGGGGTATAACGCATTATCCGGGCAACAATCCACCCCTGGTTAATCCGGTCAATGGCTGCATCAAAATTGCTGGAGGAAAGGGTTTTTTCACCTGTCTGCAATTCTTTTGTAACCATTTCGGTAAATAAACCAGCCTTGTCAAAAGAACCAGCATATTGGCCAAACTCTGCCCTAAAATAAAATTTTACAGACTGGATTAAGATGGCCAGGATAATAATTGGGACTAGAAAAAGGAGTTTTTGTTTGGTCCTGAATTGATACAAGAAGGCCAGAATAATAAAAAGAAAAACCAGCCAAAGTAGCAACTCATGAAAAATAGCATGGCGAAGGGTATCAATAAATAACCAAAAAAGAACCGCAGCAAATATTTGCCATTTAAATTTTCTACTACTCAATACTAAAAAGAACAAGCCAATGAATCGGGCACCGCCCAATAAAAAAACAAAAAACTTTACAGCTACAGGAACAAAATCTTCTGCAATGGCAGCTATTACTCCACCCCCAACCAAAATTAAGTCGATGTTTGGGTATTCTTTAAGCAATTGATGTACTTTTTTAATGTGGTATCCAGCATCCATTTTTTTGTATAATCCAGGAAAATACATCCCAACTATAAAAAACAGACTGGCAGGAAATGCAAATGCAATATAGGTTTCCTCGGGTACTGCCATGTAATAAAAAATATCATCAGGTGAAAAATTATATTTTAATACAGGGCCAATAATCCATTGCAATAGTGCTATTGTTATAATTAAATCTCTTATTTCTATTGTTTTTCCTAATTCAAGGAAAAACTTAAAGCCAAAAAAAACAAACAGGGTTACCCCAAGTAGGGAATAAAAAGGCATGTCAGCAGCAGTAAGTACGAAAACAGAAGTTAATACAGATATGCCCGACGCTATTTTTACCGAATCGCCCATTTAATTATTTTCTACGGCTTTTTCAATTGCTTTGCAAATTTTCCGGAAATTATTGTTCTTAATTTTCTTTTTAGATTCTTTTCCGAAGGTTTGAGAATTGGTTTTGTCAAATTTTAAAAGTTTTTCCAAAAAATCATCAAAGTTGCCTGCTTCAAAAATATACCCATTTGTCCCGTTTTCTACTAAATCAATTGCGCAACCAACTTTGTCAGAAACTAAAATGGCTTTTTTGCAGGCCATTGCTTCGTTAACAGCAAGTCCCCAGGTTTCATTTGGACCCTTTGATGGCAATATAAGAACATCTGCCAATCGGTATAAAGCGGGCATTTTTTGCTGGTTTTGAAAAGGTAAAAATAGCACATTTGGCAGGTTTTCTGATTGTTCTTCCATTTTTTCTTTCAATTCCCCGTTGCCTGTAAAAATGAATTTTATGTTTCGCTCTTTAAGCAAAGTTGCTGCTTTTATTACTATCAAAGGATCTTTTTTGTTTTCAAATTTTCCGGCATATAAAAATACCAAATCATTAGGGGCAATGTTTAACTCTTTTTTCCATTCTTTTGCTTTTTGGTTAAAAACACCATCTGCATCAAAAAAACGCTCATTTTCAATTGCATGAGGAGCTAAAAACAACTGTTTTTCTTTTATACCGTGTTTCAAAAAATAATCTTTGTTATTTGTTCCAACAAATAATGCAAAGCTAATGTACCGATAAACAAATTTAAGGATAAACCTTCTAATTGTGGTTTTTAAACCAGGTATTTCATCCAATAAGGTTGAATCTCCCCGAAATAATACTGGTATTTTGCCTTTGAAGTAGCGCATGGCTTTGAAATGGCTCTGAAAATTCCAGCCAAAAATCAAAACAGCATCTGGTTCCCAGCTTTCAAGATCATGTATTAATGTTGGGTTTGTTATGCCTTTTCTGTGGTGGGTGCCCTGGTTCTGAGAAGTGTTTTTTACAAACTGATAATCATAGCCTTCAAGTAGAGGAATATCCCATTCAATTTGTTGGTTGAATTTTTTGTCAAAAAAGCCATCTTTTGAATTTTCCCAGGTGTAAAACACTTTTACCTGAATGTTTTTCCGTTCAGTTAAAAGTTTAAATACAGGTGCATTGTATTGAATGGGGTGGGTGGTGATAATGGCTAGTTTTTTCATTAATTACTTTTTACACTCAATAGCAACTGAGTTTATAAAACGACCTTCATCTTCAACATATCTAAACATTTCATCATTACAATCATTGAACTTGCAATCACGGGCATCTTTAAAACCTGCATCGTAAAGCTCTTTAATTAATGATTTTTTGTCCCACATCCATAAATGATTTGAGTTTCCAAAGGCTAATTTTAGTATATTTAAAACACCTTTTTCTCTTTTCTCTGTACCGAGCAATGTATCTTTTCCTATAAACTGAATACTTGCTAGCTCTATACCATTATTTAGATTTTTTATGTATTTTTTAGCAGCATATTCCAAATCTGGTAGAATACACCTAAATATTCCCCCTTTTTGTAATATTGAATATGTATTTTTTAATGCTACCCTAAAATCTTCTAATGATAAATGTTCAAGGACATGAGAGCAGTAGACTCCAAGACATTTTTCTTCTTTAATAGGTAATCCTTTTACTATATCTCCGTATTTTACGTTTTTAGGAAACACAACTTTCTGTATTTTTTTCAAAAGGTTTCCCAAAATTGGAATTCTTTGAAGTCTCAATGTAGGTGATGCATCGAAATTAACCCATTCTTTTGGTGCGGATAATCCACATCCATACTGTACATAAATGGAGCTATATTTTTTTTTCATTCTTGAAATGGTATTTCATTATGATTGTTTTTTCGATACTATTAATTAAAATCTCTGCAGATTTTTTCGCTGAATAATTATCCAATTGCTTTAAATCCGGCTCAAAAGGTTTTCTACTTTCAACAAAATCAGCAAAAACTTGTTTAATTTTAGCTAAAAGCGCTTGCTCTGATTCGTTTTCATGATATTTGCACAAATAATTGGCAGCATTACATTCTTTAAAAACATTTACTGCTGTACTTTCAGCATGCAAAATACTAAAAACAGGGCGTTTACTTAATAAAGACTGATAGGTTTTTGATGCTGTGTAGTGTTTTTCGGTGCTGCCAATAAGTAAAACCCCTTGTGCAGCTGATAAAAAGTTAAGGATGTGCAAAAACGGGAAACGTTCCCGAATTTCTACAACCTGTTCACTAACAGCATTTTCTTCAGCAAACCTGGTAATTGATTTATGTGAATAGTTGCCGGTTCCAACAAAAAACAACTTGATTTTTTCGTTCCAATTTTCTTCTTTCTTTAACTTTTTAATTGCCCTAAAAAGTAAGTCGGTAAATAAATCTGATTTGGGTAAAAAAGCACCTGCATAAATAAAAGGGATGCAGCCTGGGTAATTATCCCATGGATAGTTGATATCCTGTAGTTTAATATGATGGTCGTTAGGGTCGAAACCATAGGGCATTCCTACATGCTCTATTTTTTTGTTTTTAAAATTGCGGTCTAAAACAGGCTGATAATAGGGCGTTGACACTCCTGAAATCAAAGCTGCTTTTTTTACGGCATAGGGTTCTAAAATCCTGGCCACTAAATTACTTAAAATAGCCCTAAAGTTTCTTCTATTACTGATGTCTCTTACCCAGGGATCAATATAATCTATTCCGTAGGGTGTTTTGGTTTTGTTGTATAAAATTCGTCCTAATACTGCAACATAAAAAGAAGGGATTGGAATCCAAATAAAATCAATTTCACGGGTTTTTAGAATTTCCAGTGCCTTTTTTTTCAGATATTTAAACGAACGTAAGCCAATATCTCCTATAATTCTTGGTTTTTTAACCTTTTTTGCTTTTACATGGATGATTTCAATGTCCGGGTTTACCGTTTTCAGTAGTTCCCAATCGGGTTTTTCTTCGTAATAATCAGGATGGACAGCCAGCACAATGGGTTGCCAGCCAAATTCAGGCAAAAAGTTGGCAATTAATCGTGCACGATGTACCCCCGCAAGGTTAGATGGCGGCCAGTGAGGGTAGATAATGAGGATGTTTTTCATTTATTATATCTACTTTTGTTTAACAGGAAAACAGGTTTTCACTTAATTATTTTCGGGCTTGAAGTTAATAAATCATCCCATAATCTTCTTAATTTTTCGCTTTCAATCTCCCAAGCCAAGCCCTTAGCATAATCAAAACGCCTTTGTTTATTGGCACGAATGGTTTTGATATGGTTAATGATTTGTTCAATTGCTTTTTCCATTTCCTCAGTAGTTTGAGTAGTTAGGAGGCCGAACATTTCGACTTTGTTAAGTGGCAGATCTGCCAGGCTTTGACTTCGGCTACGCTCAGTCTCCGCCTGTTCCGAAGGCTGAGATGTGGTCACTGAGCGAAGTCGAAGTGAGTCGAAGCCGGATTCAAAAAAAGACTTATTATGTTCCTCAATAAACTTTTTCTGCGCAGCAGTATCCGTAGCTAAAACAAACAAGCCTGACTGGGTGTAGGCAAAAATTTTGTTAGTAAGGCAAATATCGCGGTTAAAATCAGCCGAACTTAATTCAATGGCTAAGCCCACATCAAACCGACATAAAAATTGGTTTAATTCTTTTTGTGGGAGGGGAGGAGTGAAGCTAATAAAGTCTAAATAGTTTTTCAAAAATGATGCTTCGAAATCGTTATACAAATTACCCACTAAAGTTAATTGAACTTTATCTTTAAATTTTGCGAGTACAGGAATAATTAGCTCCAACCCCCTGCCGGCTGCAATATTCTGTGAAAACCAAATTAATTGTAGCTTTTCTGCCTGGCTTTCCTTTAACTCAAATTCATTTTTAGAAAAGGAGTTGTTTATTAAAACCCTCGCCTCTCGTCCTCTCCCTCTGGGAGAGGAGGCTTGTAGGCCTAAATTAATTTTATTGATTAAATCAAAACTATATTTACCAATTAAAGGCGAAGCATAACTAACATATGCTGCTTTAGGCAGGAGTTTTTGCATCAATAACTCTCGTCTTTGTTTTTCGGTAGGGTCGCATTTTTCACCGGGGTGATAGTCTTCAATGTCAAAGGCAAACGGGATGTTTTTCTTTTTCACAAATTTATAGGCAGGATAAAGTGCCCCTAAATTATGGGCGATAACCAAATTAAAATCACCTTTTTGTTTTTTTAATGCTTTTACAAGTTGCCAGGTTCTTTTATTATGGGCAAATGCATTCAATTTTAAACCTTTTCTAAAAATTTTATTCAAGAATATGCTCAATTTCGATATAAGTGTAGTGAGATACCGGGCTTCAACTACGCTCAGCCACTGCCATAAGGCCATTGAGCGGAGCCGAAATGACCGCTGACTTCGACTCCGCTCAGTCTCTGGGTTTCGGCTACGCTCAACTACCGACTGCTGCAGGTCATTGAGCGTAGTCGAAATGCCGAAATGAGTCGAAATGCCAGCTGATAAATAATAAGTTTTTACGTTTTTTAGTGATTTTAAATGCTCATTTTCTGTTTTATCACTCCAATTACCCAATTTAAAACCCACAAAAGTGCAATCATAACCATTCTCATTTGCTAATTTTAGTTCTTTTAGCAAGCGAGGGTTGGTGGAGAGGTTGGTGGTGGTGAGGAAGAGGAGGTTTTTCATGTTGGATTTATTCTGGATATATTTGAAAAAGATTTTCGGAAGTTTTTACAACCTTTAACTTTAGCTCAGTCACCGGCTTTTGGACACTTGGTGAAGCCAAAATACTTGGTTTCAACTTTCGTCATTTTTTTTGCATTCAATGCCATCAGTTACCATCATTCATAATTTTTCATATACCTCATCATGTTCTTTTGCCACATTTGTAAAAGTGTCTACTGTGTTAATATTGTTTTATTTTACCAGTAGCTTTAACAATATTTCAATTCGATCAATTTGTTTTTCATAAGTATTGCTTAATGCATATTCAATGCGCTTTGCCTGAAGTTCTTTACTATTGTAGTACTGTAAATTCCTAATTACTTTCTTAAATAATGCAGGTAGATTATCATTATGCATTTCATCAACCATTTCAATAAGTTCTCGCTTGTTTCTGTATGAACTTACATGATTTGAAATAATTACTTTTCCTGCGCGCAGATATTGAACTAACTTATGTGAATTAGCACTTTTATTAACATCCTTTTGAGGGTTTTCAATAAAAACAGACGCATCAAACTTCTCCATTTCTTTAGAGAGCAATGCGGGCTCTACAACACCCCTTAATGCCACATTTGGCTGATTCTTACAATATTCAATAAATTCAAAAGTTTTTTCAGATTTAAATCCACTTAAATTACTTTCAGAAATTTTCAACGCTGCAAATATATTAAAGTTAACTTCAGGGTTTTGCTTAATTATGAGTTTGAAAGTATCTGAATCAAATGATTGTTTAAATACGTTTCCGACAAAAGCCACTTCAATTTTTTCGTTCGATTTATCATCTTTCACATTTAGTTGAATAAAGGAATCAGGCAATCCGTGTTCAATAAAATGTTTTTTACGCTCTTCTAAATTCAATTCTGAAAGGATTTGCTCAGAAACAGATAAAACCAAATCGGCATTCGCGGATATTTTTTGCATAGCCTCCTTTTCTCCATTATCTGCAATAAAATAAATTTTAGTTTTTGACCGGAACCAATTTAAATTTAGATAAATAGAACTGTCAAAACTCCATACAACATCAATTCTGTTTTGTATTTTTTTAAGCAAGAATTGAATTTGGACATATAACATCAGTTTAAATACTGTAGAAGGCAGATATCTTTTTCCTCTAAATATTGGTTTATAGCTAATCACATGAAGATTTTCTTCAACTTTATCCAGTTCAAAATACTTTTTTTTAAAGTCAGGTGGGTTTAAAAAAAAGACGGTATTCTCTCTTTTTGCAAGCTCCAACGCATAATGATGTTTGGAAACCATCATTTTGCCCCAGTAATTTGGTGAGATTATGAGTATGTTTTTATTTCGGAGCTCCATTATATTTTTGTATACAATTTATCAAATAGTGTTTGTTGATCGGGATAATTAATTAACACTGCCCGGTGCCTGCCTTTATAAACAAACATACTACCGGCAGCAACTGCTGAGGCATTTGCCTCTCTAATAGCTAATTTAAAATCATCAACTGAAGCTGCACCTCCACAAGCAATTACCGGAATAGTCGTAGAATTTGCAACAAGTTTCACTAATTCAAGATCATAACCTGAGTAAGTTCCATCTTTGTCTACAGAATTAATAAAGATTTCACCAGCACCTGCTTCTTCAATTTTTTTGATATAATCGGGTAATTTCAAGTTAGTGGTTTTTAAACCAGCAGATGAATGAATCAAGTACTTTCCAAAAATGTTTTTTTTTACATCAATTGAAACAACAACACTTTGATTTCCCAGTATTTTTGCAGCATCTGAAATTAACTGTAGATTATTTAAAGCCGAAGTATTTATTACAATTTTCTCTGCACCAGCATATACTATTTTTTTTATTTGTTCTAAGTTTGTAATCCCTCCACCATAAGCAAATGGCATAAATGCTTCACCTGCAATTTCTTCAATCATTTTTATATTGGGTTCCAACTTTTTTTTGCTACAATCAATGGCTAATATTACAATTTCATCAACTTCCTTTTCATTAAAAATTTTTACAGCGTTAATTGGATCACCAATATAATTTGGCTTTTTAAATCTGACTGTTTTTACTAAACCTTCATCTTTTATTAACAATACCGGAATTACTCGTATTCTTCTCATTAATAATTTTCTACAAAATTTTTAAGTAGTTGCGTTCCAAACTTATGGCTTTTTTCAGGATGAAACTGTACAGCCAGAATATTTTCTTTTTCAAGAGCTGCAACAAATTGATATCCATATTCAGCAGTTGCGGCAATTTCATTTGCCATTTCCGTTATAAAATGGTAACTATGAACAAAATAAAAACGCGGTATTTCATGGAAATTACCGAATAATTTACTCTTTTCACTGTATCGAACATCAGCCCATGCCATGTGTGGTATTTTTAAGTCATTTGGAAAATTCTGGTTATTAAACCTAACTACTTTTGCATCAAAACAACCCAATCCCTGCCTGCTTCCCTCTTCACTTGATTTCGTCAGTAATTGGGCCCCAAGGCATATCCCCAATAAAGGCACCTTTTCTTTATTTGCCTTTTTATCTAGAACTTCTACCAAACCCAGTTTTTCTAATTTTTCCATGCCATAATCAAATGAACCAACACCAGGTAAAATTAGCTTGGTTGCTTTTTTTATAACAACCGGACTATCTGAAATAACAGATTCAGATCCTACGCGTTTGAGCATATTTTGAACTGAACGTAAATTTCCGGTATGATAATCAATAATTACTATCATTTTTTTAATATTTTCTTAATCAGATTCCCAATTGGCTTAAGCGGTTTTAAAAAAGGGTAGTTGTTATAAATTGATTGTTCTGTTCTAAACTCAGTATGTTCTCTTCGTGGCCTTTTCAAATAAGAGTCAAACTCTTCTTCAGAAAAGCCCAGTTTTTTTAATACAAACTTTTTGTCTGTTTCAAATACATCTTCTGGATAGATCGGTTTATTTAGCTCTTCAAGAGCCTCATTCTTAGTTGTTTGCCCGGAGCATATAAGGTTGGAAAAATGCGCCTTTCTTTTATCTACACCAAATTTTACAGGCAAAATATATCCCTGGTAAAATCTGGTAAAAACTGATTCGTAATGTTTGCCTCCATAATCACGCCACCCCAACTCTTTAGTAATGACTTCTTTTACTTCAGATTTGAGGTAAGGCATATAGTTTAGTAGATCGACTGTTTTTATCCCTTTAATCATTTGATAATAATGTTTTGCTTTTGCGTCGAAAAAAGGATAGTTATTTAGTTTAATTGTACCATATTTACTGTGAATATCCTTAATATTAACAGCATCAGCCTTGTGAAATATCCAGTACGAAGGTAAAACTAGTTCAGTTGCAATATTGTTTCCTGTAAGCATGTATTTTATTCCATATTGGGCAGCTAGTTTATATATAGTTCCTGTGATTGCATGATCAGTAATTGCCTCGATGTCAATAACGTCAGCTTTAAAATAGGCCAATTGAATATCTTTAAATTCTTTCCAGTTAACTACATATGTTTCTAAATCAAAATCCAGTCTACTTATTATATTGTCGATATTTTTTACAGCTAATTCTGAATTCCACCCATTATCAAAATGCACACATAAAGTTCGCAGGCCAAGTTCTTTTGCTTTATAAGCAAGGTAAGTGCTATCAACTCCTCCGCTAACTCCTAAAATACAATCATATGCGTTTCCTTTTCCTGCCTTTTTAACCTGTTCTACAGTTTCGACAAGCTTTTTTTCTCCCTCTGTCCCTTTAAAGACAAATTCTTTTTCCTTTTTATCATAATCCTGGCAATGATTGCAAAGGCCTTCATGATTAAATATTATGAAAGGATCGTCGTTGGTATCTAAAACACACCTTGTACATTGTTGGTATTCTGACATTTTAAGTTAAATGTTTAAATGTTTTTTTCTATATCTTTTAAATTTATGTTTGGGGATATATCCATGGTATTCAAATTTATTTGTATACCGAACACATTTGTCCGGTTCAAGTATTTTAATAATTTTTGCAGGGTTTCCTCCAATAACGCAAAAACCCTCTTCAAATGATTTGGTTACAACAGATCCAGCAGCAACAATAGTAAAATCACCTAGTTTTATTCCTGGTAGAACTATAGCATTCATTCCTACCCAGCAATAATCCCCTAACCTGGTTTCTCGTTCTGTGGTATATTTTCTATTATCATAAATATCATGGTTTCCACTTAGTAAACCAACATTGGGTCCAAAAATGCAATAATTCCCAATTAATAATTTACCTGACCCTTGGATATAGCAACCCGGATTTAAACCTGGATTTGAACCAATACCAACTAATATATTTTGAACCCCAACAACTTTACTTGATACATTCATTGGCCAATAGGCCTGCTTATTTTTCCCTAAAACTTTTTGTTTGTACCAAATATAAAAGTTAATAGGCTCTTCAGTTGATTGAAGATGATGAATAAATTTAAAATAAGGTAACCTGGTTACCAGCCAAACAAAAACTCTTAGTGGGTTTTTAAGTATATGTAGTAACTTTTCTTTCATCTTCATAAAAATGCTTTAATAAAGACAATAAAAATATTTAAACCAGACATTTTTAGTAACTTGTTACCTGTTGTTAAACCATGCGATTTATAATGACGAAGAATATACCTAGACTGTTCTTTTTCAACTTTTTTAATTGCAAGAAATCTTTTTTTCTCCTCTAAAGGATTTGAAGATCTTTGTAACAAACCTTTAGCAACTATTTTATATTCGAACATCTGATCAACATTGTCACGAGCATGTTGCATTTCCCCTTCATCATGTTCTCTGTACCACACTATTCCTGAAGGCATTAATGCTACAGGATATTTTTCTGATAACAAATGCCACATTTCAAAATCGCCAACCATTCTTTTTCCTGTAAATCCTCCAACATCATCAAAGGCTTCTTTTTTTATAATGGCTGACAGTGGGGCTTTATGAAAAATCCATTTATTGGTAAAATAATGACGATGATAAGCCTCATGCGGTGAAAGCTGAAAGGGGTAAATACACTCATCGTCTTGAGGTAAAGAGCAAAGACCATAGCCCGCTTCAGGAAATTGCTCCATATAATAAACCAACTGCTCCAAGCCATAAGGATAAATTAAATCGTCAGCATCAACATATTTTATATATTTTCCTTTGGCATAACTGGCTGCCTTATTTCGGTTTGGATAATCGCCTAAGTTTTTCTCATTAATATATATTTTTATCCTGTTATCTTTCTCCCAGTATGATTTGGCTATTTCAACAGTTCTGTCTTTTGAACCATCATCTACTATTATTAGCTCCCAGTTTTGGTAAGTCGATGCCATTACGCTTTCAATAGCCTCGGCGATATACTTTTCGCGGTTGTAAGCGGTCATTAATACAGATACCAGTGGATGATTCATATTACAAATTTATAGTTTATAGAAACTAAAAAAGATATTTATTATAATTATTGTCTTTTAAAACTTGAATTATCTGTTTATCATTTTCTATAATATCAGAGATAGAGCCAAAAGTTTTTTTCTTTAAACTAGAGAATGGAGTAACACGTTCTAAATTGAGAGAATCATAAATCTTATTGGTTATTATTTCCCAGTTTCCTTTTTCCAAGTCCCTTTCGTAAATAACTTTTACGTGAGGTATTTTTTTCATTATTTCATCTTCTATGCTGTACAGTTGTTCGTGATGTCTTATGAGCTGAATAACAGAAGTCGGAGGATATTCTATTTTCTGATTATTCATTTTTTTTGATTCCCACTCCTGATCATATTTTGCCCTTAACAACGATAAAACAACTTTAAGAATATTTTCACGCCTTATATGAATAAAATGCCATTTTCGTGAGCTCAGGGATTCCAAAAAATTTATCTGCTCCATATATCTTTGACCATTTAGCTGCGTACTCATAAGCCCTGCTCCATAAACGGATGCACCATGTAATGTCGCCCTCTTACTCAAAAGTTTAATGTAAGTTTTTGGAAACCAAATGTTTGGGGCTGTTTTTGCTGCAAATATTTCATGGTCAAAATAAATATCGGGATGAGAATTTAACAAAGACGTGAGTAAAGTGCTTCCGCTCCTGCCTGAGCCATATAAGATTACTTTTTTTGAAGGAAACGGTATGCTATTTAAAGCCCAGAAGTATTTTACAGCATGGTGATACTTCAACCTGTATTTTAATGGAATTCTACGAAATAAGTTTTTTATGCCCATCTTTATCTTTTTACCTTAATTTTTTGCCTGCGGTGGTCTTCCTACCCAAAATTTATGCATTTTTTCTTTCCCCTTTGTATTAAATATAAGGTTATTAATTCTGCAAACATACAAGGCAATATAATGTGCCATAATTATCTTAATATTATACCATGTCCAGTACGTTTTTTTTTGAGGAGCATGCTTTTTTATAAAAACCTGATAAAAAACCTTTATTAACCGGTTGAAAAAGTTTTCATATTTCCTTATATAGTTAAAATATAATATGGTATGATAGTGCACAGTATATGTTCTTCTGAAAGCTAATTTAAAATTATAATGATGATAATGGTATACTTTGGCATTTGCATCATATACCAACCGATAGCCTTTACTCAAGGCTTTTTTCGCCCATAAAGCATCCTCGCCAAAACTGGTAGCAAGAAAAGGGGTTTCTAATAAGGCCGATTTTCGATACATGGCTGTAACATCATCCCAGCCACAGTATTTGTGTTGTTCCTTTCCTTTTAACTTTTGAAATTCGCCTTTTTCAAATTCAACTATTCTTGGAACAGGTTTTGAATAGGGCCTAAACCACTCCAATGGGTTTTTATCCAGGTGGTGAGGAACAATTTGTTGCCCACAAACCCCCATTACTTTTTTATTTGCAAAATGTGCTAACATAATTTCTATCCAATCATGGGTGGAGGGAATAGCATCTTGCACGGTGAGGACTACAAATTCACCATTTGCTTTTAAAACTCCATAACTTCTGGTCAAACCATGATTGAATTCATCGGGTTCAATACAAAACAACTTAACAGGATAATTTTCTAAAATTTCCAATGTTCCATCGGTAGATCCGGAATCAATAATGATAACTTCAATGTTCTCTATTGTTTGAGAATATATCCCCTCCAAGCAATTTTTGATTGTTTTTGCCCCGTTTTTAACGGGAATTACTACTGATATTATAGGAGCTTTAGTTTTCAATTTGTTTCAAGAAATATTTAACCCTTTCAGACCATGAATTTTTTTTCAAAAAATCATACGCATATTCATTTTTAAGTGGATTTTCAATTAAGTAATTAATATGCGATTCAATTTCTTCTAAATTTCTGCCTATATACAATAATTTGTCAAAATCTTCTTCAAGATAATCATGGAAATTTGATGTTACAACAGGAATTCCTGCTGCCATGTATTCATAAATTTTCATGCTATCAACATCTAACCAATCATCATTTTTGTATAGATTTAAGGCAATATCAAATTCCCCAAGCAACTGTGGGATTTCGCTAGCAGCCTTATTTCCAACAAATACTACATTAGAATATTTTTCAAAAATTTTAATACCATCACTTTTGTAGCTATCTCCAATTATAATAAAATAAAAATTCTTTTTTGATTTTACTAGGTTTTCAAATAACTCATAATCAATCCATTTGGATAAAGTGCCTAAATAACCAATGGTGATTTTTTTATTCTTGCTTTTTTTAATATTTATAAATCGCTCTAAGCATACTCCATTTCTTATTCTTAAAATGTTATTAAATCCTTGATTTTTGTACCACATAAGCATACTTCGGGCACTGGATATAACAAGTTCGCAGTCCATGGCAGCTCGAAGTATTGCTTTTTTCTGTATCTCCCTTCTTTTTGGTTCTAAATTAATATCGTCAATGATATTATGGTCGGTGTCAAAAAAGTACCTTCCTTTTAAGTTAAGAGATTTTGCGTCCTGATAGCCTTTCTGTTGATAACACCAGATTATGCTATTAGAATCATTAATATTAACAACCCCTTGCAACCTAAGTTGTAACTTAAATAAATAATAATTTATATTTTTCAGTAATCCAATTGCGATGAATTCGGGAAGAATGGAAGCAATAAATATATCCTTAATAGCTGATCTTTTCAATATAAATAATGCTTTAAATGCCTTAACTCTAGTTGTTTTAAAAACCACATAGATTTTTGGAAATGCATTGGAATCGTAAAAAGCTTTAAGCATCCAGGTATTTCTTCGCCTAAAACCATATTCCTGAAGGACTTTCCACGGTTTGTCGGCACCAAAAAAAAACAGAGTCATTTGAATAATTTCTTAATCTTAACACCTAGTTTCACAATTTTTTTACCTAAAATTGGGAATAATAGCGCTTTCCAAGTTTGTTTAAGTTTCCATCCATCTTTTAAGGCAAAAATTATGGCCTTTCCAACTAACCTCCAATCCTTAGCATCAACAAAAATACGATAATAATAGTCTAGTATATCATTCCTGAAAAGTTTATACTTTTTAGCTAATTCTTTATTCCTGCTTTTCTTGCTATTCAAATCAATTTCTTCAGTAAAAAAAACTTGCTCACCTCTTATTATCTTATCACTGCTTTTTTCTGATCTTTCTTTAAAAAGCTCATAAGCCAGGTTTCTATAAAAAGCATTTCTTTTACCATGAATGGCTGTATTAGAGGAGCCATGTAGCCTGACATAATAGTTACATTCATTAATTACAGCAGCATTATTTTTCTCAAGAATCCTAAACCATAAATCAATATCTTCGGCTGTCGGAAACTCCTCTCGATAGCCACCGACTTCTTCAAATAAGCTTCTTTTAGCCATTACTGTGGCATGAATTATGGGTCTTTTTTGCCAATAATTATCTTTTGTGACTTCAATATATGAATTATTCTGAAAAAAACCACTTCCTGGATTTCGGAATTTATAAGCAATTTTACCATTCTCTGTCATAAAAGCAATTTGTGAACTAATCAATGGGTATTGAGGATTGTTCTCAATAAATCGAACTTGCTTTTCTAGTGCATTGGTAGTTGAAACATCATCAGCATCATGTCTTCTAATGTATCTTCCGGTGCATTTACTTAAACCATAATTAAGTGCTTTGGCAACTCCTTGATTTTCTTGCTTATAATATCTAATTCTTGAGTCTGTAAATAATTTTATAATATTTTCTGTATCGTCTGTAGAACCGTCATTAACAATTATCAACTCAAAATCTGTAAAAGTCTGATTTAAGATACTATTAATAGCAACACTGACATACTTTTCAGTGTTATAGGCAGGCATTAATATGGATACAAGAGGGTTATTGTGCATTATTAATAGTCTTCATGAGAAAATCAATATAAGCTGTAGTGCATTTAAGAACATCAAACTTGGTAAATGCTTTTTTAGCAAGTTGTGAATGATGTTCTAACTTTTGGGGATTTTTAATGTATGAATTCATTGCTTTATGCAGTTCTGAGATATGGGCTTTGCCATCTTTAAGACCAATTATCTCTCCAGCGCGATTATTTTCTATTTCAATCATTTTGGGTATCTCTGCCCAGTTTGTTCCGATAACTGGCTTGCTACAATATAAGTATTCAATTACAGTATTAGGCAAGCTTTCAGCAGGATAATAGGTTGGTAGCAGACCAACATCAAATCCAGAAATATAGGTTAAAGGATTATTGACGTTCCCCGTAAATATAATTCCCTTATTATTGATATATTTTTCTTTTAAACTTTCCAGGTACTCTGTTCCACCACTTAAAATCAAATATATATTTTCGTTTTCTTTTTGCAGTATTTCAAAGGCATCAATGGCCTCTTGCCATCCCTTGGTGATATCTCCACGCGCGACCATACCAAAAATGAAACTATTTTTAGGTAGATCATATTTTTCTCTCAAGCTTATTGGGTTAACTTTTTGCTCAGGAAATCCATAATAGATTTTTTGAATATTACATTGATTTTTTATTTCATATTTTTCGAATACTTCATTATGCCTTTCTGCTGCCGTAATTACTCCGCTATAGTTTGTTAATATACGTTGAACTTTTGATTTTAAATTGTAAAAATCTTCTTCACCACTTTTTTTATCCCATAAAAGATTATAACATCCATGAAAAGAGGAAACTTTGGGTATATTTAAGTTACAATTTTGAAAAACAAAACTATCGGCTAAATACATATGACTGTTGATAATCTGTATTTCGTTTTTCTTTAAAATACTATTGAAATACCTTTTATCTATTTTTAATTTAATATCAAAGTATTGATTCAGCCTGTTCAACAATTGCGTTAAGATTCTTGGGTATTTCTCCAAAAAAAGCTCCAATCTTTCGTATTTTGAAGAGTAGATTTTTAGATCCACAGATAAATTTGAAAGAATTTCTTTTTCTATTTGCTTAGGATGTACATCATACAAATAAATATTGTGTGTTTTAGGAAAGGCAGATAAAAGACGGAGTAGAAAACTTTGCGCTCCACCTACTGCTAGGCTAGGTATAACAAAAAGAATATTCATTTGATGATATTTTTGATGATATCAAAAGGTTTAAGAAGAATTGAACCAATAAGAAAGCGTTTTGATGCTTTTATTTGTGATAATTTTAATTCATAATGTTTTATAATATATCCAATCTGGTTTATATCTACTGGATGCTTAGAACTAGATTCGTGATAATATCGAACATAGTGCGCTGCTAATTCAATATTCGTATCAGGATCAAATTTATCAATTAAAAAATAAACTACATTCAACCATCGATGGTTATTTGTTTTGTCATCTTCTCTACTCCATACTCCACCCTCGTGCCTTCTATATATAGACATACATTTGTCAATATATTTAATCAATCCTTTTTTTGCAGCCAACAAAAGAACAGGATAGTCTGCAACTTCAATATTCAATATCCAGTCAGGAATTTCTTTGTTTATATTTTTAAATACGACAGAGGCTGTATCTATAAAATTTCCATATGCCAATCCCTTAATAGTTGTAACTTCCTCTTGATTAATATTTGTGTATTTTTCTTCTTCTAGATTATTTTCATATATTATCTTTGCCTTATGAAAACAAATAGCAAACTCGCTATTAGCTTCCAGAAAATCAACTTGAATCTGCAGTTTCTCTTTATTAATCCAATAATCATCCCCCTCACAAAAAGCAATGTACTTTCCATTAGCTTTATCTAAATTATAAAGCATATTAAATCTTCCTGTTGGGTTACCATCAATATGAATTACATTTTCCCTATTATGCAGAAAAAGCCTTATTTTATCAGGATATTTCTTAGCATAATCAATACATATTTCCCTAGTTCCATCAGTCGACTCATCCTCCCCTAAAAGAATTTCAAAATCAAAATCGGTTTCCTGCATTAAAATGCCATCAAGACATTGTTTGATATAATTTACATGTTGATAGGTTTGCACGCAAACGCTTACAAGCGGGTTATGTGGAACATGGTTCTCAAACTCTTCAACAGGTACCTTTTGTATTCTTTTTATATCAAAATATTTTTCACTCACTATCCAATCTATCCATTTAAATTTTCAAAATATTTATATGCTTTTTTCAGTTTTTCGAAGTCATTTTTTTCAATTTTAAGTTCATTTGTTGTTCTGAACGAAGCTGGTAAAGTTTCTATTGTTTTTAACTTTTCGTATTTGCTTGTTATTTTTTCTAAAACCAATTTAGGATTGTGGCAAAAATCCTCATAGTTAATACTTATGCCTTTTTCAACAGGGATTGATTTTAATCCTTCACCGATGGTTTTATCTGTATAAAAAACCTGCCCGGCAATTTGATGATAAACATCCATATCTGCAAGTATATCAAATTCTTTTGGTTTAACGGACCACCAGTTGTTAATATCACCAAAATATTTTTTTCTGGCAAGAAAGATTGACTGCATAACAAATTCGGGCTGCCTTTTGATATGAGCAAAATAAAATTTATCAGCATGATCTTTTAAATCTGCCAGGTTATACTGAAGCATCATTCCTTTACAAACAAAGGGTTTATAAAATACACTTTCAATTGATGCAAGTTCCTGAAACAGTGTATTGAAATCAATTTGTTTAAATTCTTCTTTATTTAGGTATTGTGGAAAATATTTTGGTATGTATTTCCGCCAGAAATGATAAAATTCATTTATACCTAAACTCCCTCCACTTTTGCCCAAGTCCGATTCAAATGATGGAGCTTTTTTGCTTTCTAATCCATACTTTTCATTAAATAAAAGTTGTTGAATTTCCGCTCCAATATATGGAGCATAAGCAAACCTTGTTAATAGATTTGTTGGGTATGAAAAAGCACTACTTTCTGCTAAATATTGTAATAATAGTGTGGTTCCGCTTCTGGGAGCACCTATAATTAAAAGAATTGGATTGCTGCTTTTAGAATATCTTGAGTTAATTTTTTTCTGTACAGGCTCTAATTCAATTTTAAGTCTGTTTATGGCCTCTTCAAGTCCTTTCATTTTTGTTAAATAAGCTTGTAGTTAGTAAGCATCTTCCTAATCTCTTCAGCTGAATTAAACATCATTACATCTATGATGGATAAATGAGGAATGAAACTTTCATTAAATTGATTGTAAATAATACCTCCTGTTTGTAAAAACTTCAGTTCAATTTTATTTCTTTCAAACTTCTCCCTATCAAATATCTCTTGTCCTCCAATAGGGTTAATATAAGTATTCGCATTTATTGCTTTGGAAATATTTAATGCCCATTCACCAGCATCATTTACCTGTTCAATTTTAAGATCCATTTCGGAAAAAACAAAAACAGGTGTCTCAATTTTTAAATAGCCATTTATTTTATTTATAATGTGTTCATTAAGTTTTACAATTGAATCTGTTTTATACGCTATGGATTCGGATATAATAGATAAAACAGAATTAAAATACGGTGCTCTTTTTTTATAAACCTGTAATTGAGCAATTATTTTATTTTTCCAGTCTTCTGTTCTAATAGTTAAATCATTAATTTTTGTTTCTCTTTTAGGCTTATTAAGTGGCACTTTTACATACAACCAGTCATTATTTTGCTTAAGTATTCTGTTTCTTTCAATCCATCCATGCCGAATAAACTGAACCACATCGAAAAGAATAAATTTATCAACAGCATTAATTAATTGAAAATAACCAATATAGGGAAAAAAATAGGGTTGCATAATGCCTAGTTTCATAGCTACTTGTTTAATTTTTGAGAGATTTTTTTTGCAAAAGGAATTTTCCTTAAAAACTTGTTCAAAGTACTTGCTGTAACATAAGGGCTACTTCGATATATTTCCTCTTTTAATTGTTGCAGTTGATTTTGTATACCGGCATATTGCAAATTAAATAAGTTTATATTCGTTTTTATATCTCTTTGGTTATACATAAAATCATCAACATTAACCTGTTCAAAAGCTGATTCTATTTTATTTTCTTCAATAAATTTATTGTAATTATTGTATCTAAGTTTATATGTTCTGTTGAATTTTGTATAATCAGCCTCTTCAAAAATGTCATTTATCTTGAGGCCTTTTATTTTATCTAAGCTAACTGATGGTATATCAAAGAAACTTACAATTTCATTAACCCTAAGATCTCTTGGTATTAAAACGGATGGTTTACCTTGTATCAATCCTGCTATACAACCATGTAATCTGGTTCCAAAAATAAAGTCATGTTGGTTTATGATGTTAAACCACTCTTCAAAATCTTTTACAAAAACACCATTTTTCTTAATTAACTCCAAAATATTAGAAGAGTTTTTCATTTTCTTATAATCAGAGTCTATCCAGTTTTTTAATTGAGTATCAGCTTTCAAATCTTCATTAAAAACAACATGATCCTCGTAATCCTGACCTAAAATTGTAGCGTTTTCTAGCAAATGCAAAGAGTTTTCTGCCATTGCTCTATGGTAAACAATTAATGGTTTTTCGATTTTTTCAGGTTTTATTATTTCAAGATTTTTATTCAATCCCCAGTACATTGTTGGACAACCAATTGGCACAACATTAGAGTAACCATTTTGATACAATATTGATGCTGTATAATGCCCTCTAACCCCAATCCATTCAGATGAGTTACTCACTAAATCCAATAATCTTTTGATCGAAGGGTGCAATTTGAAAACATCTGTGCTTTTCCCGGCATAATCTTGCACTCCAAGAGATAAAGCAATGGTCTTCATATTAAGTTTTTCAACTATATCGGCATAAAAAGAAACATCTCTCCAGGTGGTTATATGGGTGGCAAATGCAATAAAACAAGTATCATATTTTCTTTTAAGCAATTCAATATCAGAAAAATCAGATATATAATCTGCATTAAACTGCTTACTGATTGATCTGGAAATTAAACAAGCACCCAAATTACTTGCATATTTTGTATTATTCTCACCCCATTTACTTAGTTTTCCAGGGTAATTATAATTTGGCCCAAGGCCAATAACCATTGCTTTCATTTATTATAAATTTGATTTTACTAGATTGATCATTTTTTCTATGTCTTGTATATCATATCTTTGATCACATAGCAAAGTAAGTTCCTGCTCTTCGAGCTTTTGATTATATTTTCTTGCGCTTTGTGTAACAGGCCAGTGAACCGGGGGATATATTTTATTACTGTACAAAACCTTCTGAATCTTTTCCCTGTTTTTCATCTTTACCGGAAACCCCAAAGGCACCACATTATTAGGTAATTGCTTAAATATGGCTATATCCTTTAATTCGTTTAAAAGAAAGAGGAAGTTCTTTCTACGTATATCTGCAACTTTTTGATAGTTTATACCATGTATTAAAATTGAGTAGGAAAAGTCATCAATTTTATATTCTCCAATTTGCTGGCTTTGTTCGGAGACTTTGTAATCAGCAAACCACTCTGCCTCTCCACTTTTAAAATCGATATTACGCCTTTGGTAAGCATAATAAATATTGTATAAGTTTTCGAAAGATATTTTATTTAAATTAATTGCCGACCTAAACTCCTCATTATCAGTTTCAATAATCGCCCCGTTTGGTGTTTCAACCAATTTTCGGGGACTATAAACAACAAAATCGCATTTCTCTCTATTAAAATTCGATAAAAGTGAATGGGCTCCGTCAATTATTATTTTAGCCTTTTTAATTTTTATGTTTTCTATTACCTCAGCCCTTATTGGAAAGCCAAAGTATTCAATTAATATAACTATATCAGTATTTTTGATCTCCTCAATCCAGTTGGTGCTTTCAACACTAATATCATCGGTTATTTTGTAAAACTTTATATTCTCACAAGCCAATTTTGCAGCATTTAATACTGTTTCGCATAAATAATCAGGTAGCCATACATTATCCGGCTTCAATGTTTTTATAATGGTATAAATGGCCGATCGACCATTGTGCATAAAAATATTTTCCTCCTTCAAAAAAGCCTCACTGAGTCCATCAATGGGCTTTTCATCCTTCCATCCAAACATTCCTCCCATTATCTTTAACTTCTCAGCCAGCATAACCAATTATTATTTTTGAAATTTTTTCGACATCTTCCAAAGAAAGTTCAGAATATATTGGTAAACAAAGTACTTGTTCAGATATTTTTTTTGCCATGGGTAAATTTTGAATCGTAGCTGAAGGAAGACCTCTATAGGCAGGGAATTCACTAATTAAAGGATAGAAATACCTTCTTGAATAGATATCCTTTTCTTTTAAATAATTGTACAAATCATCTCTTGTTACACCATACTTTTCTTTTACTAAAATTGGGAAATAAGAATAATTGTGTTTTGTATTTTCAAAATCTTTGTAAATAGCAATTCCTTTAAGATTACTTAGTAATTTTCGATATGTTTGAGCAATTTTTTTGCGTTTTAGTATATCTGTTTTGTAATTTTTTAATTGTAAGAGTCCAAAGGCTGCAATTAATTCATTCATTTTGCCATTAATACCATACCCTACAACAGTAGTTTCGTTTACAAAACCAAAGTTTTTCAGAAAGTCAATACGTTCCTTTAGTTTTGGATCTTTGGTTATTATTGCACCACCTTCAACTGTATTAAAGGTTTTTGTAGCATGAAAGCTTAATACTGAAATATCTCCCCAATTAACAATACTTTCTCCATTTCTTTTAACACCAAAAGCATGTGCAGCATCATAGATAACTTTCAACCCATAAGTATCTGCAATTTTTTGAATTTTTTCATTGTGGCATGGATTGCCATAAACATGTACAGGCATTATAGCTGTTGTTTTAGGAGTAATTAATGCTTCAATTTTATCTGGATTTAGGTTGAAATCACGTTCTTTTATGTCGCAAAATACGGGTTTTATTCCATTCCAATGCAATGCATGTGTTGATGCCACAAAGCTATAAGGTGTGGTAATGACTTCACCCGAGATTCTTAATGCTTGCAGTGCAACTATTAAGGCAAGTGTCCCATTTGTAAACAAGGAAATGTTTTTTGCATCCAAATATTGACACAGCTCTTTTTCAAATTGTTGATGAAATGAACCACCATTAGTTGTTCTCTTGCTTTCCCATATTTTTTCTAATAACTCAACATACTTGGAAAGTTCTGGCAAAGAAGGTTGAGTAACATAAATGGATGACATAACTAGTTAATTGAATGTTCAAAAGATACATTTTCAGCCTCAATATTGAATTTTGATTTATTTGATGTTCTATAATCATCCATAAAGTCAATATTGTCAACTATGTCAAAAATAAGGGCATTCTTTTCAACATGCAAGAACTCTTTAAAATTCCTGTGCAATGCAAAATGTATATAATATCGACCATCGTTTAATAGCCCTTCAGGTAATACAAAGCTAATAGTATTTATGCCTTTTTTAAAAGGTTCTTTCTGGTTAAATCCTTTATTTACCATTTTTGATGCAAAAAACATAAATAGCTTAACATCTTTATCCCAAAATGCAATATTCAATTCCAAGTCACTTATATCTTCAACAAGGTTAATTGACAAATGAATTTTTAAGGTATCATTATGAAAAAAAACATTTCTATTATCAAAAGTTTCAATTTTTATAGATTCAACAAAATTCTTATCCTTTTCAAATCTATTTTCAAGAATTTCTTTATCAGCAGAGACTTCTTTCATATAAGTATCAATAACATAATCAATGTCTCCAGTAGTTTGTATTGTTCCATTGTTAAGTAAAATACCTCTTGTACATAACGCCTTGACACTTTTCATATTATGGCTCACAAACAACACCGTCCTCCCACCTTTTTGGCTTACATCCTGCATTTTTCCAATCGCTTTTTTTTGAAACTCGGCATCGCCGACTGCAAGGACCTCATCTACTACTAAAATATCAGGTTCTAAATGGGCAGCCACGGCAAATGCCAAACGAACATACATGCCTGAAGAATAGCGCTTTACGGGTGTGTTGATGTATTTAGCTACACCAGCAAAGTCAACAATTTCATCAAACTTAGCTTTAATTTCGGGTTTGGTCATGCCTAAAATGGCGCCGTTTAAAAAAATGTTTTCTTTTCCAGTCAGTTCGGGGTGAAAACCTGTACCAACTTCCAGTAAACTGGCAATGCGGCCTTTTACTTTTATTTGCCCGGTGGTGGGGCCGGTTACCCGCGAGAGCAATTTTAACAAAGTGGATTTGCCGGCGCCGTTTTTTCCAATAATGCCCAGTACTTCACCTTGTTTTACTTCGAGGTTAATATCGCGCAAAGCCCATACAAAATTGTCTGATTGACGATTGTTGGTTGACGATTGTTGATTTAATTGATTGGTTTGACCTATTTTAAGGGTCGGATCCTCTTTTCCGCGCAGGTTGTACCACCAGCGCTGCAAATCGCCACGCAGGGTTTTACTGCCCACTGTTCCCAGTCGGTACTGCTTTGAAATGTTTTCGAGTTTTATTATAGTGTTCGACACAAGTATATTTTACTTTATTAACTTTACAAATTTAACTTATTCTTTTAAATAATATCCTCCCGTTTTTTTACTGCCTCTTCTTTCAATTTTTCTAAGTTTCATCAATTCACTAATTTGGCGTTCAATTGTTTTAAGTGGGCGCCCATCTAGCAGTTGAGGAATATTTTTTGCCTGGATTCCGGGGGTTGCTTTAATAATACCTAATAAGCTTTGCTGCCCTTCATTTAATCCCTCATTTAATCCCTCATTTAAATCAAGATCCTTTTTTAATCCAACAGTAGCCCTTATGAACCCAGATAAATCTTCAATTTTAAAGCCCGTTTCGGGATATTCTTTTAGCCAGGTTTTAAGGCGTTTAAAGCCAGTCCCATATTTCTCAATATCGCCAGTAAGGTAAAAAGCCTCTGTCAGAAGCTTATTACGATGCCTTGAGGTGTAACTGTCAGACAAAAGCTTTTCAATTGTCAACCCATCCATTAATTTCCCGGGGTTGGTTATTTCAATGGTGTCATCAAATATTTTAACTATTACGTCAGTCGGGTTTGTGTAGTCCCTATGTACTATGGCATTTAATAGTAGCTCTCTTATTGCAGGAATTGGGTATTGCCAGTATTCTTCTCTTTTCAATCCGCTACCCCCAAACTTAAAACCCAGGCGGATGTTTTTTTTGATAAAATCAATGGCTTCTTCTAAGGCCAATACCAAAGGGCTCCTGATCATCAAATCATCAATAATGGTAGTTTGCGATTTGAACCTGCCCAGATGGATATTTGTATAGTGGTTGCCAAAAAGCAATTCGGCAGCCCTTGTCAACTTTCCGTTTTGTTTGATAATGCCAAGTTTTGTCAAATCGTTTTGCAATGATCCGGTTGGTTTGAAACGGGCAGCCTCCTTGGTTCGGCTTTCAAAATAATCTAAAGCAGGTTTATCAAGTTCGTCAAAACCGGAGTTTGTTTCAAATGCATCAAATGAATAATTCAGGTTGATCATGCGCATTTCTACAATTTCATCAACCTCCATACGGTGGTTGGAGTTTTGTCTCCTTACAAAACACCGGTTCCTGTATGACACTGGTTTTAAAGGAAATTCGTCAACTGTTATGCACACAAGTGTTTTATCTTCAATAAGGTGCACCTTAAAATCAGGAAAAAGAGCTGGTTCGGTATTTTGTTTTACTTCATTCATCCAGTTCTGGAGCGATTCCTTTGAAATGCTTGTACCAACAATCTTTCCACTGTCATTACATCCAATAATTATTTTACCTCCATTTGTATTTGAAAAGGCTACTATGGTTTCAATAACAGATTTAGTGAATGAGCTTTTAAATTCAAGTGTATCACTTTCGCCTAATGAAATAATATTTTGTAAAAAACTAATGTTCATCAGGCACGAATATGGTTAAGTTATTTTCGTTTTTTTTGTTGTAGGGCTTGCACCCCATAGAGAGTAACCTTAATAAAGTAGATTTTCCTGCACCGTTTTTTCCAATAATGCCCAGTACTTCACCTTGTTTTACTTCGAGGTTAATATCGCGCAAAGCCCAAACATAATTGTCTGATTGACGATTGTTGGTTGACGATTGTTGATTTAATTGATTGGTTTGACCTATTTTAAGGGTTGGGTCTTCTTTTCCGCGCAGGTTGTACCACCAGACTTCGACTCCGCTCAGTCCTGGTCGCTGCAAATCGCCACGCAGGGTTTTGGTACCCACTGTTCCCAGTCGGTACTGCTTTGAAATGTTTTCGAGCTTTATTATGGTATCGGACATGGAACAAAATTAAAGATAAAAGACAAAAGGAAGAAAAGAAAAGTTGCAGGTTGCAGCACAGATGGCTACAGCTTTAGGTAGATTAAGTTTTTTCTGTGAAAGTTTTAAGTATGTCAATAACTGTGCTTCATGAATAGGTGCAATGGCTTCTATTGATTTTAATTCAACAATTACTTCATCTTCAACCAACAAATCAATTCTGTACCCAGCATCAAGTTTAACATCATTGTATATAACAGGTAGGGCAAGCTGTCGTTGTACTTTTAAACCATGTTGTAACAATTCATATTCAAGGAAAACTTCGTAGGCAGATTCTAAAAGACCAGGGCCAAGTTCGCGGTGTACTTTATAAGCGCAGCCAATAATTTCGTAACTTATTTTGTTTAGTGTTTCCCTAATAGCAAAAATAATTATTTCACCACAAGATTAACACATATAAGCACAGATTGTTTTTTCTGTGAGAACTTAGTGAAGCGTTTCATGACCAAAGGGAATAATCTGTGTTTTCTGTGGTGAATATTTCCCCAGATTTTTATTAATATTGAACTTTCAAATTTCACCCAAAGTTAAAAAATGATGAAGGAAAAACAGCTGGCACTGGAACAAGAAGACTGGAACCTGATTATTAAACCTAAAAGGCACCTGCTAGATATTGATTTTAAAGATATCTGGCGCTACAGGGATTTAATTACGCTATTTGTCCGTCGCGATTTTGTGGCCAAATACAAACAAACCGTTTTAGGGCCTTTGTGGTTTCTTATTCAGCCTACTTTTACCACCATTATGTATTTGATTGTTTTTGGGAATATTGCCAAAATCTCTACCGATGGGCTTCCAAAAATGCTTTTTTACCTTTCAGGTATCGTTGGCTGGACCTATTTTTCAACCTGCCTTACCACCACCTCTAATACATTTGTGGCCAATGCTGGTATTTTCGGTAAAGTTTATTTTCCCAGGTTAACACTACCTATTTCAATAGTTATTTCTAACCTTGTTCAGTTTTTTATCCAGTTACTTTTGTTGGGGGCTTTTATGCTTTATTTTTGGATAAGTGGAGCCGATTTTCATCCTAATATTTATGTATTGCTTTTGCCTGCTTTGGTCATTTTAATGGCAGCGCTTGGCTTGGGTTTTGGGATAATAATTTCCTCATTAACAACTAAATACAGAGATTTAACTAACTTGGTTTCTTTTGGTGTACAGCTTTGGATGTACGCAACACCTGTAATTTATCCTTTATCAACCATTCCTAAAGATTACCAGATTTATTTTTTAGCCAACCCTTTAACACCAATTATCGAAACTTTCAGGTATGCACTGTTGGGTGCAGGCACTTTAAACTGGATGCACTTGTTGTATACCCTGTGCTTTACCATTGTGGTTTTAACTATTGGGGTGTTGTTGTTTAATAAAGTAGAGCAGAGTTTTATGGATACGGTTTAGAAATTAGTGCTTGGAATTTCGCAGGAAAAAATTGATACAGAAAATTAATCAAGATTTAACTTTAAAAAATTTTTTGTAAAATATTTTACTTCTAATTATCAGTCGAAATCATCCCTATGCTTCGGGATCATAAAAATCAGTGTACTAAAATCTGTTTTAATCTGTCAAATCCGCCTTATCCGTGTTCTATATTCTTAAAAATTCGCCCTCAACTGCACACTCCCATTATGAATTACCGGCCCTTCTTCAGCTGTGCGACCATTGTAACCAATACTTAAATGAAAAATCTTGGATAGTTTTTGGTTGTAACTTACATTCCAGATAATGTTTTTACCGTTTTGCAGGCCATCCAGCATTTCGTAGGCAATAGACGAATTGGTTTCGCCATTGTAATTGGCTTGTACAAAACTGCAATCTGCCTGTATGGATATTTTTGTATTAATGTTTTGATTAGCAGTCAATTTAGCCTCGTTTAGCAGCACATTTTCTACACCTGATTTATTGTTTTTTGTGGTAAACTTGTATGATAAGATGGTAAAAAAAGCCTGACTGGGTTGTATTTGAATAGCAATTTCATCAGATTGCACTTTTAGCAGGTAATTTTTCCAGCCAAAATACTCCGATTTATAACTTTGCGAACCATTTAAAGCTGTATTGGAGAACGACAAAAATTGTAGGAGTTTCCATTTTATCCGAAACGAGTTGTTTTCCAAACTTCTTTCGTCAACCCCACTTATCAACAGGCTTTTGTTGCTGCTGTTTTCATAAAGGTAATCAGATTGCCATTTTCTATTTTTGCTTTTAAACGAAAAATTGTTTCGGATGGTTAATACCTGGCTAATTAATCCCTCCTGGTTATTTGGGTTGGGTAAATAGGCTGTATTTTCAGTTTTTTGCGATACCCTATAAGCAAATTGATTGGCAAACAGGGCTAAAAAACCTCTAAAACCAGTTTTTTTCATCCATATTCTTGAAGGATTAAGAAAAACACTACCACTCATTTGTGAGGTATAAGCCCTTACGTACTCATTGGAGGGTATAAAAATGCGAATATGATCAGCTTCATCGGCAAATTTAGCCAATTCAAACTCATCTAACTCCTTCACATTGTTTTGGTTATAATCAATCCAGGTGAATTGCCCTTGTCCTTTTTGAACTTCAACATACTGGTATTGCTTTTTTAGTTCAAGGCCCGAACCTGTTTCGTAAAAAGCGGATAGATTGATGCTTCCTTTAGCCAAGCGGAGGGTAATTTCCTGCCTGCCAGAGAAAAAATCTTCTTTTTTATCCTCAGAACTGATCGAATCAATATAGTTGATGTTCCGGTAGGTTCCAATTGTTTTCCAGGTAAAAATCTTTGATTTTAATAATTCAATTCCAGCTTGTAATGTTTGCGCAGTAGATGATTTTTGCAGATGGTTGTCTATTGGCAAATAATCTTCGCGAAATTTGTAACTGGCAAAATATTTATTAATCGAAGAGTCGGGTTCGTTGATAAAAACGCTGTATTCCGAAAAATTAAAGCTTAATGGCAAAATACTGTCATTGTCGGTAATAGACCATTTATTATCTTCTGTTTCTTCAGCTACCCCAAGCGTGAAAAATTTCAGGTGTTTCGAAAATTCAAATTTATGTTTTAGGTATTCTGTATTATATTCATTATTAGTTGTTTGAAGATAGCTCGCTTTTGAGCTTAGTTGAAACCCGTTAAATCGTAAATCTGAATTGATGATGGCTTTTTTTCCTGTGTAATTATTTGCGCGCAACATGTAATTTGCTTCGGCCTGTATAAAGCCAAGTTTCACCTTGTTAAAAATAACTCCAAGACCAGCCTTTTGTTCCTCCCATGATGAAAGTTCCAATGGCAGGTTCCAATCGCGTTCAAATTCAACCTCTTTAAAATTTTCAATGGGTTTAAACCGGTTTTCAATCAACTCGTAGCTGGCAATTACTTTTAGTTGCAGGTTATTAGTATCAGCATTAAGCAGCCCTTGTTCAACATCAAACTTAAAAGCATAGCCAATATCATCATTATCATTTTTTTCAGAAAAAGTATTCACATCCAGGTTCGAAAACGCCATTTCAAAACCAGCCTTACCAAATGCATTGATTTTAAATTGCCCGCCCAGGTTGGCCATCAGGTGTTTTTGCGGGCTTACAAACAAACTTACAGGTTCGTAGGCGCCCTGCGGAATCCCATTTTCAGGAGCTACCCATTCAAATACTTTTCCGTTTGCATTGCTTGTTACTTGCTGGTAATTCCCCTGATTTTCACCAATATACGAAAAACTCAATTGATAAATTGCCTCATCTGGGTTGGTTGAATAGGTGTAAATACTGTCATAAAAAAAACCGTTGTGCAGACTATCATTTAAAGCATACAAAACCCTGTCGTTGGCAAATTCAACCTGCCTGGCATTGGATGCAAGAGCCAGGTTGGTGCTATCGCCAACCGAAGCAAGAAGGTTTTTGGTTTCATCAGTATAGTTTTCTGATAAAGGATCGTTTTTATTATCCTGTTCAAGGTAAAAGTTTAACCAAAAACTACTTTTTTTGCTTTTTAAGCGGTTGGTTTGCATAAATTGCATGCGTGGGTAAAACTGCTGGGCATATTCGTATTCAATGGTAATTCTTGAATCTTTGGTAATGGGTTGGTTGGCTGTAAAAGTTAATTCAGCTGAGTTATAATCAATCACATAATCAAATTTCTCTCCTCTTGTTAACAATTTGCCGTTAATGTAAACTTTTTCCGAACCCGAAAGTATGATAATGTATGTTTCATTATTGCTCCCCAATAAGCGGTAGGGGCCCTGATTACCTTCAATACCATTAATTTTCACCCGGTTGTATTTGCCTTTTGCCAAACCTGCAGTTAATTCCGATGTTAGTTTTGTATTTTTCTTTTTTCCAAAATCAAATGCCGAATACATATTCAGTCCGCGTGTTTGCTTTTTAAGGTTGATAAAGTATCCCTGGGGCCTATTCAGCTCAATATCACCTAGTTTAATGCCCGATTTTTTAGTAAAAAGCTGGATATAAACCTTGTCAAATTCCTGAATTTTTTGTGTATTTCCTTCGGGTTGAATTGGCAGGTTGTCGTCCGAAATTGCTGCTAAAATGGATACTTCATCATTCAATTTTCCCGAAAGTTGCAGGTTTAGGTTCGAAAGTGTTCCTAAATCGCGCTGGTTACCAAAGGTAAAGCCTCTTGAAATGCTTCCGTTTTTGTCGAGTTCATTACCAAAAATGTTATTTTCTTTATTGCTTACTTCATAAACTGGCCTTTTTTTTCCAGGGTTAAAGTTTTTTATGATTAAAGCAGTATCCTTGTGTTGGTAGCTCTGTGAAAAATCAATTGGAAAAACACGGTATTTTAGTTGTAGCTGTTGCTGATGGAAACTTTTCTTAAAAATAAGTAATGAATGTGCATAATCGATAAGATATTCATTTTTAGCTATTTTTCTGCCTTCCTTAGCTGTTATTTGAATACTTGAAGGCACAATACTTAAGGTGTCAATTCTTACTGTATCTGAAGTTATTGTTATTTGTTTTATTCTGATATTATTGCTCAGCTCTTGCGAAAACAGCAGGTGATTACTAAAAAAAAATAGTACCAACAAAAGGCTTTTATGTTTGTGTAGCTTTAGCAAGTTTTATTTTTAGTTGAGATATTCAAGATGCCACCAAAACTCAAAGGCTCAAAGTTTCACAAAGTGTTACATTCTTTGTGATTAACTTCGTTGAGGGCTTCGCCGTTCTTTGTGTTTTGTGCCTTTGTGGCAAGAAGTGGGCTTTTCAGTCGGCCTCTTTTATCAAATTTACCCCAGTAGCAATCAATATCTTATACCCTCGCAATTTAGTTAAGATTTTTAGAATTGGTTACAATAAAATAATAGCGTTACGGATTTAGTTTTGGAAAAGCAGTGTTGATTATGTTTTTATTTAAAATTATTCTAAACAATGACTGATTTTTGGAACATTTTCAGCGTAATTTTGTTTATTATGAATAAAATCATCTTTTTATTCGAAAAACAAATTTATTTTTGTATCGTTATGAAAATAAAAACATAACGGAATTTATTAAAACATCTACTATTATGAACAACGCAATATTTACATTTAAACAACCTAAGAACGAGTCTGTTCAACAATACCTGCCTGGCAGTGTCGAAAGGTCTTTACTCGAAAAAGAATTGAAGCGACAAAAAGAAATTGAAGTCGAAATTCCACTGATTATTGGCGGAAAAGAAATAAAAACCGGCAATACAGGAAAAGTGGTAATGCCACATAATCATGGCCATGTGCTTGGAACCTATCATAAAGCAAGAACAGAAGATGTAGAGCTGGCTATTGAAGCAGCGCTTAAAGCAAAAAAAGCCTGGATGGAGCTTTCGTGGATGGAACGCGCATCGATAATGTTTAAGGCAGCGGAGTTAATTTCGAAAAAGTATCGTTATGTATTAAATGCTGCAACCATGCTCGGACAAAACAAAAATGTTTTTCAGGCCGAAATTGATTCTGCATGCGAAACCATTGACTTTTTAAGGTACAATGCTTACTATTTACAAGAAATTTATTCGAAACAGCCCGGTATTGGCCTGGGCAATATAAACCGATTGGAATACAGGGCTTTGGAGGGCTTTGTTTTTACTGTTTCTCCATTTAATTTTACAGCCATTGCTTCTAATCTTAATACATCGGTAGCTATTATGGGAAACACTACCGTTTGGAAACCCGCAACAACTTCTTTGTTGTCCAGCTATTATTTAATGAAGGTTTTTAAAGAAGCTGGTCTTCCGGATGGGGTTATTAATTTTGTACCGGGCTCAGGTTCAGCCATCGGCAATGTTGTTTTGGAGCACCCTGATTTAGCTGGCATTCATTTTACCGGCTCTACAGGAACATTTAACCACCTTTGGAAAAAAGTTGGAGAGAACCTTGAAAAATACAAATCGTATCCTCGTTTGGTTGGCGAAACAGGGGGCAAAGACTTTATTTTTGCGCACAATTCAGCGGTATCGCTGGAAGTTGCTACCGGAATTGTAAGCGGAGCTTTTGAATACCAGGGGCAAAAGTGTTCGGCAGCATCGCGGGCCTATATTCCTGCTTCTATTTGGGATGAGGTGAAGGAGCATGTGCTAAGAATGGTTAACGAAATAAAAATTGGCGGAGTGGAAGACTTCAACAATTTTGTTAATGCAGTGATTGACGAAGCCTCGTTTGATAACATTATGAGCTATATTAATCACGCTAAGGAATCTACTGATGCTGAAATACTTACTGGTGGTGAAGGTGATAAGTCGGAAGGTTATTTTATCAGGCCAACAATTATTCAAACCACTAATCCAAAGTTTAAAACCATGGAAGAAGAAATTTTTGGCCCGGTAATGACCATTTTTGTTTATGAAGATGATAAATTCGAGGAAACGTTAAAGTTGTGTGATGAAACTTCGCCTTATGCACTAACAGGTTCGGTATTTGCCTCGGATAAATATGCCATGGTTAAAGCCTGCAAAATATTAAGGTATGCTGCTGGTAATTTTTATTACAATGATAAACCTTCAGGTGCAATGGTTGGCCTTCAGCCATTTGGCGGGGCACGAAAATCCGGCACCAACGACAAAGCAGGTAGCTCATTAAATCTTTTGCGTTGGATCAATCCACGTACGGTAAAAGAAACGCTGGTAAGTCCTACTGATTTTAAGTATCCTTATATGGAATAATCAATTATTGGTTAATATTAAAACTGTGCTGCTGCGGTGGTACAGTTTTTTTATTTTGCATTAGAAAATGCGATTTTCTCGTTTGGGGAGATAAAATCTTGGCAAAAATATCTATCCTTAATAACCTGAGTTCGACATAAAATATTCAACACAGAAATTCGGAATTATACCAGATATGTGCTAAAAATGCAGCAAGAATAGCGGGCTATTTTGAGGGATTTTTAGTGCAGAGATGGTGTGATTACCTCCGGTGAGTGCTTCGCAGTTCCGAATTTTCTATTAGATTTGATTAATTTTTGCATAAATCACACCATTTTTTTTAGAACTATCCCGATAGTCCTTCAAAAATTTGTTGCAATTTCTGCTAAAAATTAATTCAAACTGTGTGAATATTTTTAATCGAACTTAGGTTATTACTAAAAGTTGAGGCTCAAGGGAGGCTTAGGGATAATAGACAGCCTTTAATTTCTTGAATTTAGGAATTAAAAGATGTTTGTTGCTTCTTTTAACCTGATAGCTTATTAGTCCTTCAGTTTCAAATACAATTGGAGGTTTTTCAGTTTTTTTATCCTCTTTAATAGCATCACCATATTCATTGGTTTTCACTTTTTTTCTAGCTGCAAGAAAAATAGTGTCGTTTTTAGCAAAAACAACTTTTTTAGAATTGTTTTTAACTATTTTCAATTCCAATGATTCATTTTCAACCCAAAGTTTATCAAAACTTAACTTTTTCAGCTTTTTCTTGCAAACAATTGTAAATTTGTAGTTTACGCCATGTCCGCTGCGTGCTCTGCCGCCTGCCCATTTTTGCGAAGTCGCCTCAATAATTTCAAAATCCTGAGAGTAGGCAGAACTGAGGAATAAAGTAAAAAGTACAAAAAGAGAAAATTTCATATTTTATGATTTTGGTTTGAACAAAAGTAAGTCTTTATGAGAATACTAAAAAGTAAAAGTTTTTAATCTCTTTATTATTAACTGTTTGCTTATTTTTGTGGACATTTTTTTCTGTTTTTTTAAAAAATAATTTTCGGTTTTTGATTTTTTATTTACATTTGCAACCCAATTGAGAACGGTGCCATAGCTCAGTTGGTAGAGCAACGGACTGAAAATCCGTGTGTCCCTGGTTCAATTCCAGGTGGCACCACCAAAAAAACCCGGTTTTTAACCGGGTTTTTTGTTTATAGCATTTCGATCTGACCCCAATTATCAGGGGTCATTTCATAAAGTTGAGGACTTAGATTTTTAAGCATATATTTTAGCTACTCTAAAAAGAAAGAAAGCCATATCAGTAACTCCTCTTTGGGTAGCCCTAAAAGCTTTTAGTTTAGCGTTAAATGATTCAGCTGAGG
>JBNKJW010000114.1:0-6613 GCA_050291445.1 Bacteroidales bacterium
GCCATCTGGTATTGCCAGCCACCCAAATGATGGCACCTTTTATATTATATCAGCCGTTGGTAACTGGTTATTAGTTTTGAGCCGAAATTCTGAAGTTATTGAAGTGGCAAAGCTTGATCCTGATATTTTCAGGCAGCCCGAAGGCATTTGTTTCAGTCCTGATGGGCAGACCCTTTTTATTTCAAATGAGGGAAGAAATAAAAAAGGTAATGTTTTGATATTTAAAGCTTTAAACTAATCAAATGAAAGGTATTACCAAACCAACATTGGTTATTGATAAATCAATTGCTCTGGAAAACATTCGCCAAATGAAGAAAAAGGCCGATAAAAGCGGAGTAGTTTTCAGGCCACATTTTAAAACACACCAATCAGCCGAGATTGGTGATTGGTTTAAACAGGAAGGAGTTGATAAAATCACCGTTTCATCTGTAGAAATGGCCTACTACTTTGCTAATCATGGATGGAAGGATATCACTATTGCTTTCCCGTTAAATATCAGAGAGCTGAATGAGATAATTGATTTAAGCAGGAAGCTTGAACTGAGCATTCTTATAAGTTCTGAAATGCAATTGGATGCCCTGCATAATGCAGCAAATCATCCCATAAACTATTATCTGAAAATTGATGTCGGCTATCATCGCTCGGGGCTTGAAATTAACCAGGTTGCGACTATTCAGCGGCTTATCAAAAAATACAATAACAAGTTGAAATTCAAGGGGTTACTATCTCATTTTGGAAACACTTATAAAGCAGCAAATAAAAACGAGGTGATAGCTATTTACAAATCAGGTATAGCTGGTTTGTTGACCCTAAAAAAACAGCTCACTAACCAAAAGGAACTGCTGATTTCGATTGGTGATACACCTGCTTGCAGCCTTGTTGAGCAATTTGATGGGGTTGATGAAATCAGACCTGGTAATTTTGTGTATTATGATTTAATGCAAAAACAAATTGGTTCATGCATCCACAAGCAAATTGCTGCAATTGTTGCCTGTCCGGTAATTGATGTATATCCTTATAGAAATGAAGTACTTATTTATGGCGGGGCAGTGCATTTATCAAAAGAATACGTTGCAGATGAAAACAACAACAAAACTTTTGGCGAGGTTGTTTTGCTTAATGAAAAAGGGTGGGGGAAGCCACTAAACAAAACCTGGGTTAAAAGTTTATCACAAGAACACGGAATTATAGCCACTACAACTGAAAACCTTCAAGCGTTTAAGCCAGGTGATTTAATTGGCATTGTTCCTGTTCACTCTTGCCTTGTAGCAAATTTACTTCGTAAGCATTCTATTTTAAATTACAAAAGAAAAAGTTAGTCAAAAGCTTATTAATATTTAGATAAAATAAAAATAAAGTTGTGCAAACAGTAAATTTTTTAAGTTAAAAATATGATTTCCAATATTTTTTGACTTAATTTGTATATAAAATTTATGAATTAATAATCACTATGAAAGAAGGAATCGTAAAATTTTTTAATGAAACTAAAGGTTTTGGTTTTATTAAAGACGCAGAATCAGACAATGAATATTTTGTACACATTTCTGGTTTAATTGACAAAATTAAGAATGATGACGAAGTTACTTTCGAATTAAAAGAAGGTAAAAAAGGAATGAATGCTGTAAATGTTAAACTACTATAATATCATCTGATTATTATTATTAGCATTAAAAGTATTAAGAGTGATTAAGCTTCATCAACCTGATGAAGCTTTTCTTTTACCATGAGATTTCTTTCTTATTGCTGTAAAATTTCCCCGTACCAATTGTATCACTTGTAGCCAGCCAGCTTACAGTTTCAGCGCCCTGTGCAGGTGTTCTGGGCGCTCCGGCACCTCCCATATCAGTATGGCACCATCCCGGGCACATTGCATTTACTTTAATACCAGTACCAACCAATTCTTTTGCCAGCATAATGGTAAACCCGTTTAAAGACCATTTTGAAAGTCGGTAAGCTGCATGGCTACCATTTAGCCCACTAAGTTTACCCATTTCACTTGATACATTGATTATTCGTGCATCACTGCTATTTTTCAACAAAGGAAAACAAGCTTTTGTTAAACGAATTGCTCCCAACAGGTTGGTGTTCATTACTTTTTCAATTTCGACCAAATCAAACTCTGTAAGGTTGTTATTGCCCATTATCCCAGCATTATTAACCAATACATCAACTTTTGTGAAATTTTCCTTCAGGTAATCCGAAAAACTCTTGCAACTTTCATCAACTGATATGTCAACAGCTTTTGCGACAACATTATTATCTGTCTCATTTTCAATCTCTTCAAGCGCATTTTGCTTTCTACCAGTAGCCAAAACCTTAAATCCAAGGTTAGCTAATTGCCTAATAATTTCTTTCCCAATTCCCCGGTTAGCGCCCGATACAATTGCTACTTTTTGTTCTACCATAGTAATAGATTTGTGTTTATTGCAAGATAATATTTTCTGAATTATTTCTTGTAGTTTATTTTCATGAGTGTATTAACCTGAGTTCGACATAAAATATTCAACACAGAAATATGGTGTGATTACCTCCGGTGAGTGCTTCGCAGTTCTGAATTTTCTATTAGATTTGATTAATTTTTGCATAAATCACACCAATTTTTGCTAAAAATCAATTCAAACTGTGTGAATGTTTTTAATCGAACTCAGGTTATTACCAATATTAATTACATTTGCATTCATTATGGAACAGCTTAGTGCATTTGTCGAAAAACTATTTTTGTGGCTATTAAAAGCCATTTATTATTTAATGAAGGTAGCTTTTGGGTTAGTAATGGGGACTATAATTGGTTTAGTTATTTATTTACTTATTGGCAAAACTAAGCTCGGACTTGTTTTTCTATTAACTTTTGCCGCTATTGGCTTGGTAGCTGGAATTATTTATGCCTATAAATCAAGAAAAAGCAATAATTCACCTTATTTTAACCGACAAGAATTATAACCAATATTTAAATGCCTTTATTAAGAAACGATAACTACCAACCGCCTTTACCACTTAAAAACAAGCACCTGAACACTATTACACCAACATTATTCAGAAAAGTGAGCGGTGTATATTATAAAAGGTACAGAATAAATACCTCAGATAACGATTTTATTGATTATGATGTATCAACAGTAGGCAGTAACTCTGCTGTAATAATTCTACATGGTTTAGAAGGCAACTCGCATAAAGCTTATGTTAAGGGAATAGTTAAAGAGGTTAATGCCATGGGTTTGGATGCAATAGCAATCAATCAAAGAGGCTGCAGCGAAGAAGATAACTTATTGCTAAGTTCATACCACATCGGCAAAACAGATGACCTTGGTCTAGTGATTGATTATGCAATCAGCCAGTTCAAATACAAAAAGTTACATCTTTTGGGATTTAGTATGGGTGGGAATATGGTTTTAAAATATGCTGGTGAAAATGATGGGGTTAATTCTGAAAAAGTTATTTCCGTTACAGCTATTTCTGTTCCATGTCATTTAAAATCAGCAGCATATCAACTTAGTAAATGGTCAAATAAGCTTTACCTTTTCCGTTTTTTAAGAACTTTAAAACAGAAAGCCCTATTAAAAATCGAGAAGCATCACGAAAAATCTTTGTCCATAACCAAAATAAAAGCAGCGAAGAGTTTTTATGAATTCGATAATATATTCACTGCGCCGGTTCATGGTTTTAAAAATGCAGAGGATTATTGGGAGAAGTCAAGTTCATTAAATTATTTAGTAAATATTAATGTGCCCACACTAATAATAAATGCGTTGGATGATCCATTTTTACCACCCGAATGTTACCCAAATAAGATAGCTGCACACAAATCAAATATTTACCTTCGAACACCAAAATTTGGGGGACATGTTGGTTTTATGACTAACTTGCACTTCGAAAAAAAGCTATGGCATGAGGTACAAACTGTTAACTTCTTAAGCGAACACCTCTAATCAAGAAACAATTATAATTACCTATAAATCAACGCTATAAAACAGTTGCTTGACAATTATATAATTGTATGAGCAATTTCTACGTCTTTACAGGATTTTTTTCTATTAAATCATACTTATTTGCAATAATAATTTACTGATCGAAAAAAAATTTAAAAAAAATATATTTCTGAAACTGCTTTAAATAGAGGATTACAAGTTTGTTGTATAAAAAACGCTTAGCTATTTTCAAAAAAGTGCATGAATTTTGATAAGTATAATATGAAAGAAGTAAAAAAATAGAGTTTAAGAGTTTTAATACACAAGAAATCAGATAATTATGAAGGACTTTTATCCTTATTCAATTATTCCGCAAAAGGTAGAAAAAATCCGGCAAGAAGGCATACCATCGCCTAAACTACCGAAGCTTTTACCAATGCCCGAAAAACCAAAAAGAAAATTTTTGGGTACGTTGCTCTTTTTTATATCTGCAATTGCATTTGTTATTCTAGCAGTAAAAAGCACCTCATTATTGTATGTTACTATAGCTACCTTTTTTCTTGCGCTAATCTCGCTTGTAGCTATGATATTCGAATTTGTTCAATATGGGAAATTAAAAAAGCAATACGAAAAAGACTTAAAACATTACCAGGAAAGGAAAGAAGCTTATAAAAAAGTAAAGGCAAAGCAGGAGAAAATTGAAAAAGACAATAAAAATGAAGAACAGGTTAAAAAATTCCAGCAAGATGCAGTTCAGGAGTTTTTCGTAAATAGTTATGATACTATAAATGCTGTACATAATGAATATTCACTTGCAAAAAAAAGGTTTAAACTTTTTCTTGAAGAATATTTTCCGGATGAAGTTTTAGATAATATTAAAGTGGTACACAGAACTAAAAAAATAAACTATGTACCTGATTTTATTATCCAGTTTGAAAGACCAAAATTAAATGTAGCTATTGAAGTAGAAGAGCCCTATACATTAAGTAATGTTCCAGAAAATATTCAAAAAGATTACGAAGCAAAAGACAGGTTACGACAGAGGTTTGCCAATGAACTGGGTTGGATTGTAATTGTACTTTCTGAAGAGCAAGCTGTGAAAAGTCCAACAGAATGTTGTAAATTTATTGAAGATTCAATAGAGTCTATATTTGCAAATATTAAGAATGGAGAACAGTTTGTTAACATAAAGCCAATAAAAAAGCAAAAAATGTTAACCGGTGAAGAAAGGGCTAATTTAAAGAAAAGCAAATACCGCGAGAAATACTTAATTGATGCAGGATTATTGAACGGTCCGATTGGGTACCCCAGAAAAAAAGATGACGAGCAGAAAAAGGAAATTGACACCCAAGAAATAAAGACTGAAAAGGCAGCTGAAATAAATGGTGCTGGCAAAGAAAAAAAGAAGGAAATTGTACTTGAAAAAGAAACAAGTAAACCTGAATTAGAAAAAACTATGAATACGATGAAAACTCCACTTGAAAAGAAAAAGGAAATTGAAAACGAACAAATGCAATTGATAAAAAAGATTGCACAGAAAGTGAAAAAAGTTTCGGGTGTGGATGCTGATATTGAAAAGGAACCAATTAAGCATTATATTGAAGATAGCAATACTGCTAAAGAGGAGGAAGTTGAAACGAATAATTTAGTTTCTGATAAAACAGAAGAGCCTGAAAAATTAAAAAATCCGAAAAAAGAAGAAGAAATTCTGAAAGACCTGCAAAATGCACTGGATAACCATGGCCAAAAGAAAAAAGAGCAGGAACCTGAAAAGAAAGAAGAAAAAGAGGTTGTTGAAATAAAAAATGAGGTTAAAGAAAGAAAACCAGAGAGAAAAATAAAATCAGCCGCTGAAATTATTTTGGAAAGAAAACAAAAGTTGGAAGAAGAAAAAAAGAAGCAGGAAAAAGTTGAAGAAACGGAAACTGAGGATACTAAAAAAGCTGTGATTGAGAAGGAGGAAAATATAGTAGTTGATAAAGAAGAAAAAGAGGCTGAGATTAAGGCTGAAACTAAGATTGAAAAAGAAGAAGTTAAAGAAAAAGTAGAAGAAAAAGTGGCAAAAGTTGAAAAGAAAGCTAAAAAAGGTCTGAACGAAGAAGCAGTTAAAAACCAGGAAATAATTGATGCCTTTCGTGAAAAAATTGAAGGTGCCGTATTTGATAAGCAATGGGATGAATTAATTGAGCTTTGTAATGAAGCAATTAAAGATGTACCTTATTGGGATTGGGCTTACTATAGAAGAAGTACTGCCTGGGGACACAAAAAAGAGTTTGCAAAGGTTATTTTAGACTGCAACAAAGCCATTGGCTTTAACCCCACATTAGCTGATGCATATTACAACCGTGGAACAGCAAGGTTCTTTTTGGGAAAATATATGGAAGCATGCGACGATTACCAAAAATCCATTGATTTAAATTACATTAAAAAAGCAGATGCGTTCTTTAATCGAGGTCTTTGCTTCCAGAAACTTGATCATCAAAAGAAAGCTTACAGAGAGTTTTTAAAAGCCAAGGAAATGGGAAGCCAACGGGCAATTGAAATTATTAAAAATCATTTTACAGAATAAAAGACAATATCCCATTAAATGTGTAAACAGAAAAAGTGGATTAATTCAATTTCAACCTGTCTTCAAAAATAATCAAAAATTGATTAATAATAATGCCCCAATTTCTTATTGGCTGCGTCCATTTTTTAGTTATCTCATT
>JBNKJW010000115.1:0-7709 GCA_050291445.1 Bacteroidales bacterium
AATATTTAGATTAAAAACAATGAGCATCTTGATTTAATTGGAAGTCAATATTGTTGTATGTTTCTGTTTGTTACCAGATTAATATTGGTGGTAATGGCAAGGAGGCAATCTATGATTTAGGGCTGTTTTACAACACTTTTCTTACATATTATTTTTTACTATCTTGCGGGCTTCAAAAATTTACTCTGAAATAATTGATGTACTAATACTTAAAAATGGTAAAAATGAAAGACGCTGTTGCAATACTATGCGCAGGTGGGCCTGCTCCCGGAATCAATACCGTGATCAGCTCAGTAACAAAAGTGTTTATTAACAATGGGTTTAATGTACTTGGTCTGAATGGAGGATATAAAAGCTTGTTTTCTGAAGAACCGGCTTTTGAATATCTCGATTTCGAATATGCCGATAAGATTTACAGCCGTGGTGGTTCTGCGCTTAAGATGAGCCGCTATAAGCCTCGTGACGATGAGTTTAAAGCCGAGTTTTTTAAAAAGAATAATGTGAAGTTGCTTGTAACCATTGGTGGTGATGATACTGCTTCAACAGCCAATCGTTTGGCAAAATTCCTGAAATCGGAAAAGCTTGATGTGAAAAACATTCATGTACCAAAAACCATCGATAATGATCTTCCTTTGCCAGATAACACTCCAACCTTTGGTTATCACTCAGCTAAAGAAGAAGGTGTTCGCCTGGCAACCACTATCTACGAAGATGCGCGTACTTCAGGTAACTGGTTCGTAGTATCTGCTATGGGGCGCGAAGCTGGCCACCTGGCAATGGGAATAGGAACAGGAACACACTATCCAATGATCATCATCCCGGAAATGTTTAACAAGACCAAAATTACCTTTGATAAAATTACCAAGTTGGTTATTTCTTCTATGGTAAAAAGAAGAATCCTTGGTATTGATTATGGTGTTGCCATCATCTCCGAAGGTGTATTTCATTTTATGAGTGATAAAGAAATTATTGATACAGGAATCAACTTCACATACGACGAACACGGTCACCCAGAGCTGGGCAATGTAAGTAAGTCTCACATCTTCAATATGCTTACACAGCAGGAATTAAAGACCCTTAGAATAAAAGTAAAGAGTCGTCCAAACGAGATGGGATACGAACTTCGTTGTTGTCGTCCGGTTGCTTACGACCTGGCTTATGCAACCCGACTTGGGCTTGGCGTTTACAAACTTTACCAGCAAGGTCACTCAGGGTGCATTATTACTGTTAACAGAAAAGGTGAAATAGCTCCTCTCTTCCTGAAAGACATCGAAGATGAAAATGGAAAAGTAATTCCTCGTCTGGTTGATGCTGAATCTGAAAATGCACAAACCATTTTCAGAAACAACCTGCACTACATCACAAAAGAAGATTACCGTGCAGCAAAGAAATATGTTAAGAATCCTGAGGAATACGACTTTTTCAGGATACTGGAGTGGGAACAATAGATAAGAAAGGCTCTTCGGGGCCTTTTTTTATACCAAAAAATAGTGTTACAACACAATTAATTTGACGGTGTAAAAACCGCTAAGCGAGTCTGATTATAAAATGCTAAGCATTAAAATAAGCTAACTACCCAATTTAAGAACCCGCTAAGCGGATAATTGTAACCATCATTTAAGACACGGCACTAGTGCCACCTTTCAAAACCCTTCCAAATTTCACCTAACTGCACCTTTAACCATTCATAGTAGCAATATCTCAAGGCTTCATTTCATCAGTTTTTGGTCTCTGCCAGTTTCATATTTACAGGTTCTTTATTATCGTTAAAGAAAAAATAAGTAGGTGGTCCTCAGGTATTAACATTTAATTAATAGTAACATAATAATTTGTAAACTACTTCTGTTAAGTTATGGGCTATTTTTGTGCGCATATTAAAAAGCACAAAAATGACAAAGTATTTAAGAAGATTTATCGTTTCATTATTGGTAATTAGTCTGTTTAGTGTAGTTGTATTTGCTGATGAAGGAGAGCCAACAAAAGAGGAGAAGTTGGTGAAAGTTTCAGGAAAAGTAATTGATGCTGAAACAGGTGAAGAGCTTACAGGTGTAAGGTTCCTTTTTGAAGGAGAGGAGGAAGTTTTTTATTCCGATCCGATGGGTGCATTTGATATTGAAACAATAGCAGGAGTTGAATCTAAACTTACAATTTCTTATATTTCATATGAGAAGAAGGTGGTTGAGGTAAAAGATAATGACTTTTTTTTGATAAAACTCAGTAGAAAAAAATAGATTAAAAAAGGCCGGTTGTTCCGGCCTTTTTTTCTTAGAATGTTTTGCTTGCAATTTCGTTCCCCTGGCTGTTGTATTGAGTCCAGGTACCTGTTTTTTTACCATCTTCGTAGAACATCTGATAGATTAGGTTTCCTTTTTCGTCCCAAACTTTCCAGGTTCCATCTTTTTTGTCCATTTTATAGCTGGCTTCGGCAACTTTTACATTTTCTTTATTGTAAGTATACCAAATTCCATCCATAAGGTTATTTGTGTAGGAATGAATTTCGTTTAGTTTTCCATTAATAAAATAAACTTTGGAAATTCCATTTTTTAGACCGTCTTTTAAAGATACTTCCATCTTAAGGTTTCCGTTCTCGTAATATTCTTTGTGTATGCCATTATATGGTTCACCATTCTCATTTAAGAAAATGTTCTGATCAGTAGTTTGTGCAAATGTAATGCCCCCAATTAGTAGTAGAATTGTTAAAAATGTTGTTGCTTTCATAGTGATTATATTTTAATACGTTGAATATTTTGTTTAACACTACAAAGGTAGGAAAAAAATAGCTACTTAACAATAATTTAACATTAGATTAAGGTAAAATTAACAAAGATTAACCTCAAAGAGGATGTTGTTTAAGTTGTTGATATATAATGCAATACATGTTGGTGTAGTTGATTTTAACTAACCGTATGTGTAAAGTATTGATGAAAATTGCATGAAAAAATACTGCTAAAAATTAACATTCCATCCGTTTTTTTGTTCGTTTTCAGAAACGCAATATGAATTAAGTGTAAAGCTTTTTGTTTAATGTTTTTATTATTAGTTGTTTATGTGTTTTTCATTGAGGTTAACAATAAGCTAATAATTATATAATCTTTACTTTAATCCTGTTTCAGAACAAATGAATTTCTTTGCACCGGATTGAAACTTAAAAAAATTAAAAATCATGAAAAAAATCTTATTGTATGCAATGGTAATGACTTTTGCCATTTTTACTGCTTGTAAAAAAGATGATAATGCAACACCTGATAGTCCAAAGGTAACTGCTCCTAGTCAAGCGGAAGTGATTGCTGAAGCAAGCACTGAATTAACATTTAATTTTGTTGCTGCGGGTGGATTTAATTCTTCTGAAGTATCTGCTACTGGAGGTACTGCCACTATTAAAACTAATGGTGCTGATGGCGCAAAAGACGGTTCAATAGTTGTAACCTTTACTGCCGGAGCTGCTGCCGGAGCAGGCTCTGTTGTTTTAAAGGTTACTGATAAAAACAATCAAGAAACATCTTCTACAGCTGTTTTAAGTGTAGTTGAAGAACAAATTGTTTTCTCTGTTTCAGAAGACATCGCTGCTGATGTTACCTGGGAAACTGGTAAAGTTTATGTTCTTGAAGGTAGAATAGCCGTTCTAGATGGAGTAACTTTAACCATTCAGCCAGGGACAATTGTAAAAGGACAAGTTGGTTCAGGTGTTAATGCTACAGCTTTAGTTATTGCTCGTGGAGCAAAATTAATGGCTGAAGGTACTGCAACTTCTCCAATTATTTTTACTTCTATTGCCGATGAAATTATGCCTGGTCAAATAGAAAGCCCCAATTTGCTTCCTACAGATAAAGGTCTATGGGGTGGTTTAATTATTCTTGGAAAAGCAAGGGCTTCATTAAAAAACGATGTAACAGAAAGTCACGTAGAAGGACTTCCTGACACTTATGAAAATGGTTATTTCGGTGGTACCGATGATACTGATAATTCAGGAACAATTACTTATGTGTCTATCCGTCATGGCGGAACTGCTCTAAGTGAAGGCAATGAAATTAATGGTTTATCGCTAGGAGCTGTTGGTTCCGGTACAACTATTAACCATGTTGAGATTATTGGTAATGATGATGATGGAATTGAATGGTTTGGTGGATCAGTTAACGTATCAGACATTGTTATATGGAATCCTAGCGACGATGGAATTGATACTGATATGTCATATAGAGGTACTATTGATAATTTTGTTGTTATTAACGTTGGTGATGCTTGTTTTGAGTTAGATGGACCAGAAGGTTCTACACGTATTGATGATGCCAACCATACTATTCAGAATGGCTTGGTAATAGCTGGTGATGCTGAAGAACTTTGTGATAATGATGATAATACAAATGTTAATATGAACTCTATCTATTTCAGAAATGTAAAAGGTCAATTATTCCATACTATGCCAACCTATGCTAATTGTACTTTCTCTAATTTTGAAATTACTGTAGAAAATGGTAAAACAGTATCTGACTATTTTCAAAATGGTTTTGATGCTTATGCAACTGCTGTTACAGAAAATGCTAATACTGTTGGTGCTGATTTGACAGAATTCAATACTTGGTCTTGGGCACGTATTGCCGGAGAATTTTAATATTTGGTTTTACAAAAATAATTACATAAATCAACTCGCAGGTTAAACAACCTGCGAGTTCAGTTTTTTTATAAATGTCTTTTGCTATGTTTTCTATAAAATATCCAGTAACCTTTTTTTTACTAATCTTAACCACTTTAATTCAAGCACAAAACGGATTTATCAGAGGAACTATTCTTGATGCTTCCAATGGTGAAACTTTACCTGGTTCTACAATTGCTGTTGATGGAACTACTTTTGGTACCATTACAGATCTGGATGGGAATTTTAACCTAAGTATTCCACCAGGTGTTTATACTATTAAAGTTTCGTTTATTTCGTATGAAACTCTTACAGTTAATAATGTTGAGGTTAAGGCTCAGGAAGTAAGTGTACTGGAAAATATCCGCTTAAATGAATCAAAAATAGAACTGGGCGAAGTTACTGTCACTGCAAAAGAAATACGAAACACCGATGCTGCGCTGAACACTATTAAAATGAGATCAGCCAATTTACTGGATGGCATTTCTGCTAGTAGCCTAAAAAAAATTGGTGATTCAGATGTGGCTTCATCAATGAGGAGAGTGTCTGGTGTATCAGTTCAAGGTGGGAAATATGTTTTTGTCAGGGGGTTAGGCGATCGTTATTCAAAAACACTTTTGAACGGGGTTGATGTACCAGGTTTGGACCCGGATAAAAATACTATCCAGATGGATATATTTCCCACAAATATTATTGATAACCTTATTGTCCACAAATCTTTTAGCGCAGAACTTCCTGCTGATTTTACTGGTGGGGTAATCGATATCGAGGTGAAGGATTTTCCTGAGAAAAAAATTGGGAATATTTCAGTAAGTGCCGGTTATAGCCCTAATTACCACTTTAATAGTGATTACCTTAACTATGAAGGTAGTTCAACCGATTGGCTTGGTTTTGACAACGGCACAAGGGATGTTCCTGCAAAAGACAATATTCCTGATTACGCCAATGTGTTTTTAACACCGAATAGTGATGAAGGCACACGTTATAAGGGAATATTAAATAGTTTTAACCCAACTATGGCAGCCATAAAGGAAAAGAGTTTTATGGATTATGGTTTGGGTATTTCTTACGGAAATCAACACCCTTTGTCAAGAGTAACCCTTGGTTATAATTTTGCTTTTTCATATAAAAACAATACCGAGTTTTATGAAGATGCAGAGTATGGGATTTTTGATCGGCAAACTGGTGCCCCTACTGAATATGAGTTAGAGCAAAGAATATACAGAAAAGGTGATGTAGGGATAAATAATGTTTTTTTTAGTGGTTTGGCAGGATTTGCCCTTAAAACGAAAAATTCTAAGTTTAGGATTTACTTAATGCGTCTTCAAAATGGCGAGTCAAAGGCAGCTATTGGAACTTACGAATCTACTAATGTAGGCACAACTTTTTCGGCTTTTCAACATGGCCTTGATTACAGTCAGCGATCATTGTCAAACCTGTTAATTGATGGAAAGCATAGCTTCGCCAATAACTCTTGGATTGTTGAATGGAAGTTGTCTCCTACAATTTCCAAAATTGCGGATCCCGATGTTCGATTTACAAGATATAGATTTATGGAAGGTGGAGGATTGGCAATTGGAACAGAATCTGGCTATCCGGAAAGGAATTGGAGATATTTAGATGAAATTAACTTTGCCGGAGTTTTGCATTTTACCAAGAGTTTTAATTTTAATCAGCAAAAGGCAAATTTTAAATTTGGTGGAGCCTATACTTTGAAAGATCGTAGTTATACCATTTACTCATTTCAAATAATACCTGATAAAAACTTAGAATTAATTGGTGATCCGGATGAACTTTTTAAAGAAATGAATCTTTGGCCCATTAATGGTAATGGACGGGCTGGAACGTATTTCAAAAATGCTTCAGACAAGTCAAAAAACTATGATGCAAATGTTGATTATAAAGCTGCGTATGTATCTGTAGAATTGAATTTCTTTAAAAAGTTGAAATCTATTTTTGGACTTAGGTATGAGAATTATATACAGAAATATACGGGGCAGAATCAAACCGGATCGCACGTTCTTGACAATGATGAGGTTTTGAACGATGCTAATTTTTTCCCCTCAGTCAATTTGGTTTACAATCTTACGGAAAAACAGAATCTTAGGTTCTCATACTCGCAGACAATTGCTCGTCCATCAATGAAAGAACTTTCATATGCCGAAATTTATGATCCTATCAGCGATGTAACATTTCTTGGAAGTCTTTCACCTATTGGTGAAATTTGGGATGGCAATCTGGTAAGTACAAATATGCAAAATTTAGATCTTCGTTGGGAATTGTTCCAGAAAGGGGGGCAAATGATTTCTGTAAGTACATTTTATAAAACTTTTGACAACCCAATAGAAATGATTCAGTCAGCAGTTTCGCAAAAGCCTACTATTCAGCCAAGAAATGTTGGAGAAGGTCTAGTCTTTGGAGCCGAATTAGAGCTCCATCAGAATTTAGGTATAATAAGCGGGGCTTTTAATAATTTAAGTGTTGTAGGGAATTTTACTTACGCTAATTCCAAGGTAAAATTAAGTGATATAGAATATTCATTAAGAAGCAGTTCCCTTAGAGATGGTGAAAGGTTAAGCAAATATCGCGATATGGCAGGAATGTCACCATACATAATTAATGCAGGTTTATCATATAGTGGACAAAGTGGTATTTGGAGATCGTTTGAGGCAGGTTTATATTACAATGTTCAGGGGCCTACTCTTTATATTGTTGGCATAGGTGATAGGGCCGATGTTTATTCAAATCCATTTCATAGTTTAAATTTTAATTCCAGTAAACGCTTTGGTAAAAACGACAAGTTCAATATTGGGTTGAAGATCGAAAATGTCCTAAATTCAGATAAAGAATATGTATATAAATCATATAAAGCTGAAGATAGGTATTATGAAAAACTACATAAAGGAGTTAAGTTTGAATTAAAATTTGGGTATTCATTCTAATAACCTGAGTTCGACATAAAATATTCAACACAGAAATTCGGAATTATACCAGATATGTGCTAAAAATGCAGAAAGAATAGTGGGCTATTTTGAGGGATTTTTAGTGCAGAGATGGTGTGATTACCTCCGGTGAGTGC
>JBNKJW010000116.1:0-11889 GCA_050291445.1 Bacteroidales bacterium
GCACTCACCGGAGGTAATCACACCATCTCTGCACTAAAAATCCCTCAAAATAGCCCGCTATTCTTTCTGCATTTTTAGCACATATCTGGTATAATTCCGAATTTCTGTGTTGAATATTTTATGTCGAACTCAGGTTAATAGGTGCAGAGCACCGAAAATATTTGTAGCTTAAATGTTTGTGTGATTTGAAAAGGTACGGAGTACCACAATATTTAGATTTAGTGGTAAACAAGTGCCTAAACATATAATTATTCTAATTTTATTATATTAAATTTAACGAATAGCAAGTAGTTTACACCAAAACCAGGAAATGACTTGAAAATCAATTTGTTTACCCCAATCCGCCGGCTGGCGGAAGCAAATTGATTTTACTCGCAAGCTCCTGAGAAAGTTCTTTACACCCTTTAGGGGCAGGGTAAATGAAGAACCTTTAGCCTCATGAAAAGCAATTTGCGGTCGGTGTAAACTACCTCATAATCGTATTAAATTTTGATTCGCTGGTCATGTAGATTTTAAAATTGGTTAAGGACAGGGCTGAAAGTTGAAAGTTAGGAGTGGGAAGAAAAGAGCAAGAAGTTTTCAACTCTTCCGACTTTGGTCACCTGACACCAAACCTGAAAACTTATAAACAAATAATTTTAGATTTGGGATAAACGACCTCACAACTGCTAATAAATGGAATTATAATATAAAACTAAAAAAATGAAAAAATGGGTTAAGGTTCTACTTGCAATTTTTGGAGTAATTGTAGTTACTATAATTGTTTTTGGTGCATTTAACTACGATATCATAAAACTAATGATGGGTGAACCCGAGATAACAGGAAAGCAGAGCAATATTCCAGAACAAATTGAAGAACTACCACCAATAACCAAAGGTGAAAATGACTGGCTAAACTGGCGTGGGGCAAATTTTGATGGAAAAAGTAAGCAAACAAACATCAAAAAAGACTGGAGCCAGGGCCTGACCAAACTATGGGAAGTAGACTTCCTTTGTCAGGGGCGTACAACTGCTGCATGGTCAACGCCAGTTATTAAAGGTAACCGGGTGATTGTTCCTGGCAGAAGCGATTCAAGCGACCTTGTGTTTTGTTTGAATGCTGATGACGGGAATCTTATTTGGAAAGGTGAATACCTTGCAGAGGCCGGAAGTAGCCATGGTCCGGGAGCAAGAGCCACCCCGTTTATCGACAGCAACAGGGTTTGCACCTATGGAAGAAGTGGAGATTTGGTTTGCTGGGATATTTATGATGGAAAAAAAATCTGGCATAAAAATGTGAAGGACGAAGGTGGTGAAGAACCGGAATGGGGATTATCTTCAACTCCATTAGTACTCAATAACAAAGTAATTGTGCAAGGTGGAGGAAAAGCACTTGTGGTTGCCTACGATAAATTAACTGGTGAACTACTTTGGAAATCGCTTGAAGGGGCAGCAGGTTATTCGGCATCTATTCCCCTTATTATTGACAGTGTAACTAACCTGTTGGTTTACCATGCTACTGCACTTTCATGTTTAAACCCAGAAAATGGAAACGAAAAATGGAATGCCCCCTGGGAAACGGAATATGGCGTTAACGCAACTACACCAGTTATTGACAAAAAAGTAGTTTTCCATACATCGGATTATGGAAAAGGGGGGCAGGCACTTGAGGTTACAAAAGACAGCTACAAAATATTATGGACAAATACAGTAATTACTTCACACCACTCAGACCCATTTATTCTTGATGGCTATATTTATGGCTATTCAGGCCAAAGCACCAGAAACAATGGCGATTTTAAATGTGTGGAGTTAAAAACCGGAAAAGAAATCTGGTCGACTGATGAAATGGGCTATGGTACAGCAATTTATGTTGATGGACACATTATTTGTCTGGATCTGAAGGGCAATTTGTTTTTGGTAAAGCCTGAGCATGAAGGGTTTAAAATGATTGCAAAAATTGAAAAGGCCATTCCTGAAGTTAAAGGCCTTGCATGGACGGCACCGGTTGTTGCCAATGGGAAACTTTATTTAAGGTTTTTACAGCGGTTGGTTTGTTATGATCTTGTCCATTAGTTGCATAAATTCCGCGAATTACACTAATTTCTTTAAGTTAATTCGCGGAATTAGCGGATTATCGTCGTCGTTTTATTTTTTTTCCCGACTTTTTGTACTGGGGCTTTTTTCTGGAGGGACTGCCTGATTTCGACTTCCTGTTCTTCTCTTTTTTCTCATGAAAAGCGCCTTTTGAATGCTTAATAGTGGGTGCTTTTAAATAGTGCTTATCACCAAGATTGGGTCTTTCTTCCTCAGTAAAAATGTCTGAAATTTCTAAATCTTCAGGTAAAGGTACTAACGGAATTGCTTTTTTCATCAAAGCTTCCACCCCCATTTGCTGTTCCTGCTCTGCTTCGTTGATAAAACTAATGGCTGTGCCATCTTTGTCGGCACGCCCTGTTCGGCCTATTCGGTGAATGTAATCACCTGATTCTGATGGCATATCAAAGTTAATAACATGACTTACATCAGGAATATCCAACCCACGGGCAATAATATCTGTTGCAATAATGACTTTGTGATCACCATTTTTAAATTTTTCAAGGATATTAAAACGCTGGTTCTGTGACTTGTTTGAATGAATTACCCCAATTGTTTCAGGGAAATCTTTAATTAATTGTTCTTCCAACCGATCTGCAAGCTTTTTTGTAGCTACAAAAACCAAAACACGTTCCAGGTTTTCATCATTTTTCAGCAAATATTTCAGTAAATTTACTTTCGTAAAGAAATTTGGCACATGATAAGCCTGTTGGATGATTTTTTCTAATGGTGTTCCATGTCTGGCAATCTCAATTTTTTGCGGATCATGAAAAAAATCCAAAATCAAGGCCTCAACTTCTTCTGTTAGAGTGGCCGAGAACATCAGGTTCTGCCTTCTTTCCGGCAAAACCTCCATCACTGCTTCAACTTGTGGACGGAAACCAAGTTTTAACATTTCGTCTACTTCATCAACTACCAGTTTTTGGATGTCTTTAAAACGTAGAATTCCGGTCATGTACAAATCCATCAGTCTGCCTGGTGTAGCAACCAGGATATCCAGGCCTTCATGAATTATTTTTTTTTGGGTGTTGATATTAGTCCCACCATAAACACCTGCATACCTGACAGTAATATATTTTGTCAGTTTTTCGATTTCCCTTACCACCTGAACAACTAATTCTCTTGTTGGGACAACAACCAAAACCCTTGGTTTTTTTTGCTCCGAGTACTTTAATTGGCGCAAAACTGGCAATAAATAAGCGAATGTTTTTCCCGTACCAGTCTGTGCCACACCAATTACATCTTTGCCCGACATAATTACTGAATATGCTTTTACCTGAATAGGAGTTGGTTGCACATAGCCCAAATCTTCAATTGCATTGCGCAATGGGGTGTTAAGGTTCAAATCTTCAAAATTCACAATAATCTGTTTTGATTTGCTGCAAAGGTAGTAATTAGAAATTAGACATTAGTTCTAAAATTATTACTACTAACTTTGTGTTATGAACAAAAGTTTAAGATTTTACCTGTTCTGCTCCATTTTATTGATTGCGGTGCTTAATTTATCAGCCAAAGGTGTCGATGGCTACATTATTGCCAAAGGAGGCGAAAAAATTTATGGTTCTATTCGGGTAAGCTCCGTACATTATCCAACAGGAGCAATTAGCATTAATAACATCAACTATACTCCATTGTATGTTTCGGTGTTTTTTAAAGAAACAGGAAAGAAGAGGTTTAAAGAATATTTTGCAGATGAAATTGACGGATTTAGCTTTTATTATCAGGATCAACAAATTTTCTTTTTTTCTATTGGTTTGCCTGTGCGTGAATGGGATCAGGTGAAAATGCATAAAAAATTCCTAAGGCTTATTGTTAATGGCTATTTCATCCTCTTTGATTCAAAAAGTCTGGTCCGCTTTGGAGATAACTACACTGAAGTAACCGATTATTATGTCTCGGACGCACAAAACAAAGTATTTAATATTGCCGATTATGATTTTGCACATTTTAAAGAGTTTCTGCTCAAGCAACTAAAAATGGAACCCGAGTTTATTAAAAACCAACCCTATAAAATTAATGCAAAAAACATAAAAACCATTATTATCAACTACAACCAATGGGTGAAACATGTAATAAGGCAGTAGTTTACGCATACTTTTTTGCTTTTTTTAGCATTCTCCTCCTGAAAAACAGGCCAAAAAGCATCAGGAAAACCCCTAAAAAGCCAAGGTAAAGTTGCGCTGTATTCCTTTCCCAAAAAGCATTTATTTGTGCATGTTTAGGGTTGTTTTTGTTATAAACTACTTCCACTTCATCTCCTATCTGATACTGAAATAAGTCAACATTTACATCTAAATGGCTTAAAAAAGTGATTTTTTCGCCCTCCAGGGTGGTAAATTCTACAAAAGGAGAACGATAAATGTCTTTTTGATTGATATCAATAACTTTCCCGGTTACAACTACCCCGTTTTCGCTTAATTCATTGTCTTCCATTAAAAATGAAAAACCGTAAATGGCAATTATTACGCCAAACAAAAACAATACTATTCCAACAAAAGCAACTCTTTTATATGCATTCATGGTTCATGATTTAGTCAGTTTATTTACTGAATTTACGAAATTTTCACCTGATTCTGAAATTCGTTGCAGTTTTATCATTTCAGTGTCCGCTTTTAAACAGTAGTTGTTTAATAACCGGACACAATCTACAAGCATAACAACTCCTACAACTGCCATAAGTTACTGACTGTTTGAATATTACTCTCATTGGCATAAAAAATGATTTACCACATGTGATATTTTAGAATAACAGGTTTTGACAAGCACAATTTAATTTTATAAACTCAGATAAATACAAAAAACACATGAAAAAATTAGCAGTTATTTTATCAATGGTACTAGTAAGTGCCAGTATGTTAGCACAGGCAGGAGGTGATTATATTAAAACCAACGAGGGTACATTTTTCTTTAAAAAAATTAAATCATCAACCGACAATTTTACAGGTATTAAATCGAGCGGGGAGAAAGTGGATTTTGACAAAGAAAATGTAGAAGCCTATGTGCAAAAAGGAACCTATTATCAAAAAATGCCTGTTTATAATAACAACATGGCTACAGGCGAAAACGATTTTATGAAACTAATAGAAACCAAAAAAGGAATGGTGCTTTTAGAGTACAAACATTTAAGCAAAAATACCGGAAAAAAAGCCACAAAATACTTTGTATTTAAAGATGATAAGTTTGTTGTAGAAATGGATAAAAAAAACGAAGCAACACTTACTGCATTTTTTGATGCTTATTAAAAATTATTAATGTAGGAATATAGTCCATATATTCCTATATTTTTAATCGAACTCAGGTTATTAAGTGAAAAAATAAAAATCAAAGCTCCAGGCTTTTCCATCGGCTATATTTTGTGCTATCAGGAGCAAGTTCATTTAAATCAGTAAGCAATTTTTGCCAGGCTACAAAATGTTTTTCAGCTCCTTTTTTCTGATTAAGCTTTTTATGAACAACTGCTAATTTGTAGTTTGAAATGGCAACACTTTCGAGAAATTGGATGTTTTCCGGTTCAAATTGATAAAGCTCGCTGGCCAGCCGTTCGCAAAGTATTAGAAAATGCAAAGCTTTATCAAATTGCCCCAAGGCCTGATAAATATCTCCAAGTCTTTCATATGAAACGGCCAAGGCATTTTTCGCATTTTTGCCAGTATTATCGTCTTTTTCTAATTCTTTTGTAAGCAGCACATCCTTTTCAATGCAGTGAATTGCTTTGTTGTATTCTCCAATATGCTGATATGCATAACCTAACTTTGAATATGAAATTGCTAAACCATTTTTTACCTGGTTGTTTCCGGGATTATCTTGATACAGCTGTTGAAAAATCTCACTTTCTTGCTCAAAATAAGTGATGGCTTCTTTCACCTGTCCTAGTTGTTGATAAACATCCCCAAGTTTAGAATAGGAGATAGCCAAGCTGTTTTTAACTGACTCATTTTCAGGGTTTTTGCCATATAATTGTTTAAACAAATTATTGTATTCCTCATAATACGGCAATGCTTCTTCAAACTGTCCTTTTTCGAAATATATGCTGGCGATATGAAATTTACCAAGGGCTTCACCTTCCAGGTTGTTCTCTAGCTTTGCCAGGGTTATAGCCTCTTCGTAATGACTAACCGCTTCATCAATCCTGCCAGCTTTTTTATGAATCTTGGCAAGAGTTAACAAAATTTGAAGGTTTTTTTTGTTGATGTAATCTTTGTATTTGTTTACCAGGTTAATAGATTTAGCATGCAAATCTAACTTTGAGTAAAATTTGGCCAACGGCATTGCCAACCTGTTGGCTATATCTGATAAATGCTGTTTTCCCTTTTCAGCATCTTTTAATTGCTTTTTTAACAAGTCTACCTTTAATTCAGTATCCTGACTGCTTTTTGAACTCCGATGCTTGGGTTGAAATGAAGTGGCTAATTCCTGGTTGCCAAAATCATCACCCGGAACACTATCAAAATAAATAGTGCTGATACTTCTTTGAGAATATAAATCGGCAGCCCTGTTACTAACAACACTTACAAACTCATCGGTTAGCCAAAAAAGTACCGGGGTTTCAAGCTCATAAAGATTTTCACGCGAAAGATTTAGTTCCAGTATGGTGTCTTTTTCCTCATTAAAGCCTTTTTCAAGAAACGGGAATAGCAGTTCAGTTATGTTGCTAACAATTAAGCCATTAACACAATCCTCTGTTTTTTGTTTTAACTGTTCGAGCAATGAGTACCTGCTTTCCTTATCAAAATATACAAATGCGGGCTTTTTTGTGGCACTTTCCAATCGCTTAATCAATTCATTGTTAATGGTTTGAATGTGCGCCTGCACCTTGGTTGTAGCAAAAGCATACCCTCCTTCTGAACGCTCAAAAAAACGAACCAGCTTATTCAAATTAGCTGAATATGAATCACTCTTGCTTTCCATCCCACAACTCTTTTTCCATCAGAATTTCTTTTACAATTGGGTGCACATCGCACCATCCTACGCCATTGTAACCTAAGATGCAAAGATTTTGACGCAAATCAAGGATTTCTTCCGTGTTATCGACTCTTTTGGTGGCATCCTTTGCTACCTCAACAAGCGTTTTGTAATAGGTTTCAACTGCTATTTTCTGACCATTTCGGTAATTATCTGCAATGGTGTTGTAATATTCGCGTTTTAGCGCACTTAACGAATTAGCACAATCCGACTTATTTATTTTTTCTCTTCCGTAATCAATGGTATGCTCAGCAGCCTCTGCAATTAACCTAAACAAATCTCTAATACAACCTCCACTTTTTTCAATCAATAAGTTTAACAATTTAGGCGACTCAAAAAGTGTCAAATCCATTCTTTTTTCAACTATCTTTTTTAAGGCATTAAACCCTTTTTCAAAAGGGCTCTGATCCTGGTTTTTCACCTTAATCATAGGCAACTCAAAAATATTGCTAAAATACTGCCTGATGGTGTTAAAACGAATGTTATAATACGAGGTTATCGGAAAAGTAAACACCACATTGCTCCTCAATTGCGAAATTTGATTGGCATAGTTGAAAAACAAATCTTCTGCCCGGTCAATAGGAATTTTATCTAAATCTTCTATGATGATTAGCAAGTCCTTCTTTTCAATTTTTTTTAGCCCTTGAATAACTTCATTAACCAATAGGTTGCAGTGCTCAATAAGATCCGAAAGTTTAGGTTCAATATTGGTTTTGATGGTTTCCTTTAAAGAGCGACTACTTTTGGCACTCATTTTAAACTTGTAGAAAAACTTTTGTAAAAAAGGGATGCCTATCTTTCCTTCGGCCCCTACTTCGGCATCAACACCAATATTGTACTTTGTCCTTATTTCTTCTATTTCTTTGCTTTGTATCCAATGTGTGATGTTTTTAATATATGCACGACTAATCCTAAGTTTATGCTCACGAGCAATGGTAAACAGTCGCTCAAGGGTTACAATAAACAACTCAATGTAGTTAAGATGAATTGGATCCAACTCGTCCATTACCGAATAGTTAATCACCAGGTATTCATCCTGAATGTCTTTTTGCAAATGGTTTAACTCTGTACTTTTGCCTGACCCCTTGTAGCCGACTAATAAAATGTGCTGATAATCGCCCATTTCTTTTTCCAGCATACGTGCAATTCTCCTTCGGGCTGGTTTACCACCTCTTACTTTTTCAGTCTCATGATAAAATTCATCTATTTCATTTATTTCTAATGGTCGGTATTTAAACGAAGAATAGATTTCGTCAATGGTGGCAGCTTTTCTTAATTTCAGGTCTTCTTCCATTTGATAACAATATGATTGTAGTTTGAGTTGTTGCAAACAAATTTAGGCGTTTTTTTGCAGAAAATCTTACATGCAGAACAATATTATCACTTCTGCTAAGCTCTGTCTAAATAAATACCTAAATGGATGCAATATGTTTTTTATCTTTCTGCTTAAACTAAACAAAATAACATGGCTTACACTTTACAAATTGGAGAAAAACTCCCTGATTTTAATTTAAAAGCAACAGATGGTAAAAACTATGCATCATCTGATTTTGCCAAACAATTTCTTGTAGTATTTTTTACCTGTAATCATTGTCCTTATGTTATTGGATCGGATGAAGAAACCAGAAAAACTGCTGAAAAATTTATGCCTAAGGGAATTGACTTTGTGGCAATAAATTCAAACAGCGAAAATACATATGTCGAAGACAGTTTCCCTAATATGGTAAAACGCATGCAGGAGCATAAATTCCCTTGGACATACCTTTATGATGAAACACAGGAAGTTGCAAAAATATATGGAGCATTAAAAACACCCCACTTTTTTGTTTTTGATCAAAACAGGAAGCTTGTTTATACAGGAAGAGGTGTCGATAGCCCTCGTGACATTAGCAAAATGACCATCAATGATCTGGATAGGGTTCTTACCGAGCTGGTTGATGGTAAAAACATCTCAATACCAATTACCAACCCTATTGGTTGTAATATTAAATGGGATGGGAAGGATGCCCACTGGATGCCAGCCGAGGCATGTGACTTAGTATAAACAAGCGACTAATCAGTTAAATTAATATCATTAATCATTAAAAATCATAAATATGTTAAAACAAAACTTACTGAAAATTTTAGCAATTTTTGCTGTTGTAACTTTCACCTACTCTTGTAATTGCGATAATCAAGAAGAGAGGAAAGAAAAAGAAGTTGTAATTAAGGAAGAAACGCATTCGAATGAAGCAACTACTCAATTTGAAAAAGCAGTTTGTGTTTTGCACCCTACTGAAGGGAATGATGTAAATGGAACCGTTTTCTTTGCTCAAACTGATTCAGGCGTTCTTGTAACCGTCAACATCATTGGACTTACGCCAGGAAAACATGGGTTCCACATCCATGAGTTTGGCGACTGTTCATCAGGAGATGGAAAATCAGCAGGTGGACATTTTAATCCTGAAGACACCCAACATGGTGATCCAATGGGTGGAATGCGACATGCAGGAGACCTGGGTAATGTTGAGGCAAATGAAGAAGGCATTGCTCAAATGGAATATTTTGACAAAGACATGCAATTAAATGGAGTAAATTCTATTATTGGACATTCAATTATTGTTCATGCTGACGAGGACGATTTAAATACACAACCTACTGGAAACGCTGGAGCCAGAGTGGCCTGCGGAGTAATAGGGATTGCAAAATAATACATTGATGTTTATTTCGATAAAAAGGCTTTGACTACTTTTAAATCAAATTCAACGATTTTTTGTTGGTTCAAACTGACTATTCCAATAACTATTAGAAGATCTTTATGTTCAATTGCAGCATTGCTTTAAACAGCATAGCTGCTATTGGACTATTACAAATGATAAAAAAACTACCACTCAAGCGAATTAAATTTTAAGTTAACAAAAAATTGCACGCAAATTGCTAAAGTTTTGAATAGTTAGTAATTATGGCTAACTTTAAATACGCAAAACAAGAACAATTTTAAATTATGGGAATATTCGACAGATTTAAGAAAGCCTTTGAAAAAGAATACACCTATCAACCAAAGGATGAGAATGAAGCATGGATTGGTTTGTTGTATGCATGTATAATGGCTGATGGCGAAATTGTAAAAGTGGAAGAAAATTCGCTTTCGTTGATGCTCATTACCAAAAAAAGGTTTGAAGATGTTGATATTGCAAAATTATACAACCGTGTAGCCGAAGCACAACATAGAATTGGAGGTTCTGGAATGGTTGAAGCCTGTGCACCATTTATTAAGGAAAAAGATCGAACAACGCTATTCAGCATGTCAGTTGAACTAGTGTTGGCTGATGGTATCCTCGACGAAGACGAAGAAAAAATTATCGAATACATTGCAGAGAAACTTGAGATTGAGGACGCTATGGTTGAACGTATTGTTGAAGTAATGCTAATTAGGAACAGGGGGAACCAGGTTTTCTTTTAGTTTGCACACCTTGCCAAAGCAATATAATCAAATAGTCAAAACAAAAAATGTCCCTTCGAGAGGCTTAAGGAACAAAGCATGGACCCTGAGCCTGTCGAAGGGACATTTTTCTAATTTGTTCTCGAAAAATTTTGCAAAATTTATTTTGTAGTTGGGTGCTCAATAATATACCTCTGAAACTTACCAAGTCTGAAAGACTTTGCAAGTTAGAAAATTACTCTTTTACACACCTTACCGAAAAACCATTTTCCAATTTCAGGCTGGCACGTTCAATTTTGGTATTTTTGTAACGCAAAGTGCGGCACCAGGCAGTTTCTTTATCAACTTTAAGTGACCAGTAAGTGGAAGTGTGTCCTATTTGCTCAAATTTTTTGTAGCCAGCATCGTAAAAGCCTGACGGAACAGCAGAAAACCCAAGTTTATTCATTGATTCGCCATCTGTTCCCCAAACACGATCTGATTTTATCCATTCAGAATTACGTCCACGCGCCCCTTTTTTCATGAGTTTTTCCTTTTCAAAACCCAGTAAGGCTTCCAATTTACGCCAATCGTAATCCATGGGCAGGCGCCAGCCCGGAGGACAAGCTTTAGTAGCTGTTTGATAATTGTATAAAACCCCAAATGTTTTGTAATTGGCGTTGGCCCTGGCCTGTTCAATAAACTGAGATTTATTTCCATACACCCAGTACCCACCTTCGGCTTCTTTTTTCGAGTACACCTTTGGAAGATAAGCAAGATTATCTGCCATCCAGATTTGCCCGTTAATTTTCACCCAGCGGTAGTTTTTACCGTCACGCGGGTCGGTAAAAGTTCCTTTTGGTGCGGCAAATAGTTTGGCTTCTTCAGCTTTGGATAGCTTTTTTGATTCTCCCAATCCCCGGGTGCCTTCTTTATCAAAAAGTGTGGTTTCTTCCTGCTGGTGTTCTTCTTTAGGTTGTTCATTTTGTGCAAATGCACCTGTGGCAAAAAGCAGAATGCCTGCAAATAGTAGTTTTGTCTTCATGGTTTTTAGTTAAGACTCCTACCGCCCTTTATGTGCCCAGTGATTAACCTTAAATTTGTAATTAAAGATACGATATTTTAGAGGTATGAGTCAAGTATTTAAAAGCATATTTTGAATTTATCTATGCAAATTATGAAAGGAGGAAGTGAAAAAATAATTAATGCCAAACCTCATAAAATTGGCCCATTAAGCCTGACAAATACAATAATGGTGAAACCTGATAAAGCATTGAGATGTAGTTGTTTGTAGTGCTTTAATTAAATATAGGGATCACTTTAAAAAGTTGTGGAATTAATTCTAAAGATAGAACTTAGTGGACTTTTTATACAAGGTTTATGCATTCAGATAATGAACATTTCAATAGCTTAATTCGATTAATCTTACCACAAGAAATATTTGATTACTT
>JBNKJW010000117.1:0-21646 GCA_050291445.1 Bacteroidales bacterium
TAGTTTTATCAGAATTGTAGAGACACATGGCCATGTGTCTCTACAATTCTGATAAAACTAATAACATGCTATTATCCTATGTATTTCGCGTACTAAAACAAGTTGACAAACGATTGTTGTGGAAAGCTAGCTATAACCTGGGCTGGAAAGCAATGCGTGCAATTAATAAGTACAAAAAGCGCTTAAAAAATGGCGAATTTTTTCCTGCTTTTTTAATGATTTCGGTAACCAACCAATGCAATTTAAAGTGCCAGGGCTGCTGGGTAAGTATTGATAATACTTCCAAAGGAATGAACCCCGAAACTTTGAATAATATCATTACCGAAAGTAAGAAAAAGGGTTCCTATTTCTTTGGGATTTTGGGCGGCGAACCAATCATGTATCCAAATTTAATTAATGTACTTGAAAAACACCCGGACTGTTACTTTCAGTTGTTTACAAATGGCACATTATTGACTGATGAGGTAGCCAAAAAGCTTCGAAAACTTGGTAATGTATCCCCATTGATAAGTATAGAAGGATTAGAAGATGTAAGTGACATACGTAGAGGCGAAAATAAGGTATACGATAGAAGTATGTCAGGAATTGATGCCAGTTTGAAAAATAAATTACTAACTGGCACAGCAACAAGTGTTTGTAAATCAAATTTTAAAGACTTAGTTAATGAAGAGTTTGTCAACCAGTGTGTGAAGATGGGTATACATTATTTGTGGTATTATATCTATCGTCCGGTGGGGCCAAATCCATGCAATGAGCTGGCATTATCAGAGGATGAAATACTTGAATTGAGGGAGTTTATTGTAACTATTCGTCGCAAAGCCCCAATAATGATTATTGATACCTATTGGGATGATAAAGGAAAAGCGCTATGCCCGGGAGCAATTGGTATTAGTCACCATATCAATGCGCATGGCGATATAGAGTTGTGTCCCCCGGTTCAGTTTGCAATGGATAATGTAAACGACGGAAAAAACTTGGTTAAAACAATTGAAAACTCAGAATTTTTGAGAAACATCCGAAAAGAGATTCCAAAAGTAACACAGGGTTGTATTTTGCTTGATGATCCGGTGGCCTTGGCAAAATTTGTAAATGAAAACGGTGCTTATGATTCATCCAAAAGGGAATCTGCTCTTCAGGAATTAATGGAAATGCAAAAATTACCTGGTCATCATATTCCAAATAAGGAGATTCCGGAAAAGAGTTGGATGTATAGATTTGCAAAACGCAATTGGTTTTTTGGTTTTGGGGCGTATGGATGATTGTGAACTGATCATTAAGTCATTTTTAAGGAGCCAGTGTCTAATGTCTGATTTTGAATAGAAACCATAAACATAATTAATAACAAAAAATGGAATGAAAGCTTCTGCTGAGTTTATGTTTTTTTGATTTTTTAAAACATCAGCTGCTTTTGTTTGTAAGTTTGCGGTAAAAAAACAGCCTTAATGAAAGGAAGGTTAAATGAGAATGGATAGTGATATACAGTTGGCAAAGGCTGAAAATATTGTTCCGCAATCGGAGGGTGAGTTACGTGATCTTAGAAGGCTTGTTGCTGGTTTTTTGCAAAATAAAATGCTGGTTGCACCTCTGCATCAGGAACAGTTGCTTAAACTGGCTACTGAATTTATATTCCAACACCCCAAAAACTATAAATACCTTAAATTAATTGCCATTTTAATTAATAATGCTGCCTGGCAAAGCATTGTTGCTTCAATACCTTTTGACAGGAGGGTTTTGTTGCTGCCAAAATGTATCCGTAATTCTAGAGGTTGTGGGGCAAAAATTGATGAGCTTGGCTTACTTTGCGAATTCTGTGGCGGTTGCAAATTGCAGGATTACATTGAAGAAGCCGAAAAGCTTGGTTATCATGTAATTGTAAGTGAAGGGACAGGCGCTGTGGGTACACTTTTAAGCACAGGACAAATTGAGTGCGTAATTGGCGTTGCTTGCCTTGACTCGTTTGAGCGTTCTTTTCCTCTTTCTTTAAAACAAGCTATTCCTTCTATAGCGATTCCTTTGTATAATTCAGATTGTCATGACTCTAAAACTGATGAAACATGGCTGCTTGAAACCTTAAAACTGCAAAGTAATAAAACAGTGCTTGCAAAGGTTGATTTAGAATCTCTACGCCATAAAATTAGTAATTGGTTTACAAATAATTACCTGAATACCTTATTCTCAAATGAAAAAAGGAGTTTTCGTATCGCCAATAAATGGTTACAGGCAGGTGGTAAGCGATGGCGTCCGTTAATTATGATGGCTATTTATGAAGCTCTAAAAACAGAGGAAAAAACAGAAGAGCAACAACTGGCAAAACTGGCTATTGCCATCGAAAGTTTTCACAAGGCATCACTGGCACATGATGATATTGCCGACAAAGATTTTGAACGCTACGGCAAAGAATCTTTACTGAAAAACTATTCGCTGGAAATTACTTTAAATACGGGCGATTTATTGTTAAGCTATGGTTATCAATTAATTGCATTGGCGGGTTTTACGCCTAAACAAACACAAAGCTTGCTTTTAGCTGCCTCTGAGGCCCACCAGGAGCTGTGTTTAGGCCAGGGCGAAGAACTTTTGTGGCAGCGCGATAAGAAAATACCATCAGTTGAAACGGTGATAGCTATTTTTGCAAAAAAAACTGCGCCGGCTTTTGAAGTAGCGCTAAAATTCGGTGCCATTGCAAATAATTCAAATGATGAATTGTTGATGGTACTTAAAAACTATAGCTACGCTATGGGAATTGCTTATCAGATTAAAGACGATTTAGATGACTTTAATCCCAAAAGCAAGAGCAATGACATTATTGGTTACCGACCATCGTTGGTGTTGGCTATTTTAATCAAAAAATATCATGACAAAATGGAGGGTTACCTCAAAAAGTTAAACAACGGTACACCAGAAATTGCTTCTGAAATATTTAAATGGGCAGAAAAAGAAGGTGCAATAGATGAAGCCAAAGAATTACTTGAAAAATACAAGCAAAAAGCATTTAATGCTCTTGATGATTTAAAAAATGTTTCTGTTAAAGTCTTGCTTTATAGGTTATTGTATAAAATTATTGAATAAAAATTGTATGTAAGTTTTTTTGTGTATTGGCTATAAGTAGTAGGTGGATTTGAAAGGTCTAGTTTAAAATCGTGATGCAAAATAGAGTGAAAACTAGATTTTAGTATGGTTGAATCAATTTTATGATGATTTATCACTAAGGTATTTATCTTTAATGTTACTTTTTCATTGATGAAAAGTAACCAAAAATCTAGATTGCTGAATCGCTGCTCGCTGCATTTACTAATCTGTCGAGCACGTGGCGCGGTCAGCAGCTAAAGATCGCCCAAATTATTTGTTTCAATTTTTGAAACAGAAAGTGTAAAGTACGACCGTACTCTCTGGCCTCATGAAAAACGTTTCATGGATTGACGACAAGCCTTAGAAAGATCGGGAAGCTTCGAACTTGCTTCGAAGATCACCCGACCGCACTTAGGCTTGGCAAAAGATAGGGGAGGTTTTTCAAGGAGCCTTGATTTTTTTACTCGTTCTTCCAGAACTTCGTGAGATCGGCTTCGCCTAAGTTGCTTCGTTTTTTTATCAAGAAAAAAATGAAGATGAATTTTTAATAATAATGAAACATAAAACTAAACTAAAGCGATTTGAAATTAATAGACCAATACATGAGTTTCCAATATGTAAATTTCTAAATTGTGACAATAAACCAATCCATACTCCAAAAACTACTAAACGCGAAAAATAAACTAAGCCCTGATGCCATTGGCTTAATTCAATCATTTTTAAAGTCGAAAAAACATGCAAATGGTGGTTTTGTCGACCGATCTGGCACTCCCGATCCTTACTACTCTGTTTTTGGCTACACATTAAGCTATGTTTTTGATATTGAGATAGATGACAAGAAGGGGGAGGCTTTCCTTACTTCCTGGGAGGCTCAAAACAAAGTCGATTTTGTACATGCAGTTAGTTTACTTCGCTGCCATTATTTGTTAGAGGCCATTGATTGGGCAAATTCGTTTGGGAAACTATCAAAATCATTAGCAAAAACAACATTTTTTCAAAATCTTTTCGGTAGAGAAATTACTAAAAAGGTTCAGAAAAAGCACAAAAAACTACTGAAAATTATTACTGATTTTCAATCAAAAGACAATGGCTTTAACCATTTAAGTGAAAATGCTGAAAATGCTTCGGTTTATGCAAATTTTCTGGCATTTGGTTTATTCGAAGATATTTATTTTAGTAAAAACTGGAGAAAACAAATTGCCAAAAGTTGCAATTCATTAAAACTTGCAAATGGCTCCTTTGTCAATCATCCTAAATCAAAACAGGGGATAAGTTCTACTACCGCAGCAGGAATTATTTTGGAAAATTGCATTGCAAGCCCTATTTTTGAATCGGCTGAATGGCTAAAGGAACAAATTCAACCACACGGAGGTTTTTTAGCTGGCGAAAATGTACCCGTTGCCGATGTTTTATCTACAGCAACATCGTTATTTGCGTTAGAAATTACAGGGGAAGTAAGTGATGAAATAAAATCGAAAGCAGTGGAGTTCGTCAACCTGCATTGGGATGATTCTGGTGGGTTTTTTGGCAGTATTGCCGATCAAATTCCAGATCTAGAGTATACTTTTTATGGCTTGCTGGCCATTGGTTGTTGAAATTAATAGGCACACGAAGTCACCTAAGTTTAAGCACAAAGTTTCCTCTGTGTATCTCGGTGAAGCCTCTGTCCATCTCTTGATAAAAGATCTGTTAATAATCATCATAATAAATCAGTGTACCTAAATGACTGAAAAAATCAAATCTACCATAAAAAGCCTCGAAGAAAAACTACTTAGTCAACGCAATGAAAAAGGCGTTTGGGATGGACACTTGTCAAGTAGTGCGCTGGCGGTGGCTGTTGCTATTTTTAGTTTATGGAAATATCGGCCTAATGTTAATAACTTGCTGATAAATAGAGGTGTAGACTGGTTGAAATTCAATCAAAATAAAGATGGTGGCTATGGTGATACTCCTCAAAGTAAAAGTAATTTAAGCACAAGTCTGCTTTGTTGGTCAGCTTTTTCTATTGTTAAAAACGAAGAATATTATCGCCCAAATGTAAACGAACTTGAAAACTATTTGGTTAATCAAATAGGTAGCCTTGAACCGGCGCAAATAAGCAATGCTATCTTAACGCATTATAAAAATGATAGAACCTTTTCTGTTCCGATACTGGCCATGTGTGCACTGGCTGGCAGGTTGGGGCATTATGGATGGAAATTTGTTCCACAACTGCCTTACCAGTTGGCGGTTTTACCCAATAGTCTTTTTCGGTTTTTAAATTTATCAGTGGTCAGTTATGCTATTCCTGCTTTAATTTCAATGGGGCTGATAAAGCAAAAGAGAAACCCTTCCCGGAACCCTTTGATGCGGTTCATCAATAAAAAACTAGAAAAAAAACTGCTTAAGGTTTTGAGTGAAAAGCAACCACCTAATGGAGGTTTTTTAGAGGCTATCCCATTAACAGGTTTTGTTTTAATGACCCTGGTTGGGGCTGGTTTTAAAAAGCATACTGTTTGCAGAAAGGCACAAAGTTTTCTTCAAAAAACCATTCGCGAAGATGGAAGCTGGCCAATAGACACCAGTTTGGCTACCTGGGTAACTACGCTTGCAGTAAATGCAATGAGCGAAAACACTTTTAGCAAAATAGAAGCCTTAGCAAAACAGAACATTACTAAGTGGTTGTTAAATCAGCAACACAAAACAGTGCATCCGTTTACCAAAACCCCACCCGGTGGCTGGGCCTGGATTGATACACCAGGTGGAGTGGCCGATGGCGATGATACTTCAGGTGCCTTAATTGCATTAAAACGATTGATTGGCCCCACCAATGAAGGTAAAAAAGCGGCAAAAGCTGGTTTAACCTGGTTAATGGGTATTCAAAATTCCGATGGGGGCTTCCCGACCTTTTGCAAAGGCTGGGGCAAGTTACCTTTTGATGCCAGTTGTCCTGATATAACAGGGCACGCCATTCGTGCAATTATCAGTTGGAAAGATGAATTGGATGCAGCTTTTACCAAAAAGTTAAATAAATCCTTAAACAGAGGGATAGGGTACCTTAAAAATACCCGAAAAAGTGACGGTTCATGGTTGCCCCTGTGGTTTGGAAATGAGCACGATACAGAACATCAAAATCCGGTTTATGGTACCTCGCAAGTATTAATTGGCCTTAGCAAAGCTAAGCGGGCAGGCATTCCTGGGCTGGAGCAAATGATTGAAGCGAGTGCAGCTTTTCTCCTTCAGGTAAAAAATAAAGACGGTAGCTGGGGCGGCAACAAAAAACTTCCACCAAGCATTGAAGAAACCGCTTTGGCAATGCGAGCATTAAGTCTTTGTGGCCACAAAAGCGATTTAGAAAATAGCGTTAATTGGCTGATTGACAAGCTTCAAGAAGATAAAGTAAAGGCGTCCCCAATAGGCCTGTATTTTGCCTCGTTATGGTATGATGAGGAAATGTATCCGCTGGTTTATGGGGTGGGGGCGTTGAATGAATATTTTACTTTGTGAAACTCTGTGATCCTTATTTTGTATCACAAAGTAGCTCTAAGTTATCCACAAAGTTCTGCAATGGGATATTATTTGTAAATACCTCTTTCAATTCCTAACTTCGCTATACTTTACAAACTTCAAAATTATACGATGAGAAAATTAACCTTATTAGGCTTGTGCCTGCTACTACTTTTAACCATTTTTTCTGCATGCGATAGCGAAAAAAGCACTTTGTTAATCGAATCGCCAGGCAAAACATTAAAACTTTCATTTGAAATAAAGGATGGTGTGCCTTTTTATTCAATAATGCGCAATTCAAAAGAGGTGATAAAACCTTCAAAAATGGGCTTTCAATTAAAGGAATTACCTGCATTAGATAGCAACTTTGTGCTGAAAAGCCACAAAATCAGTCCGTTTGATGAAACATGGGAACAGCCCTGGGGCGAGCAACGAAAAATCAGGAACAACTATACCGTACTTTTTGTTGAACTGGAACAAAACGATGAGCTGAAACGAAAATTACACATTGTTTTCCGGCTTTTTGATGATGGAATTGGGTTTCGTTACGAATTTCCGAAGCAAGAAAACCTGACCGATTTTGTAATAATGGACGAAGAAACTGAATTCGCTTTGACCGATAATCACGAGGTCTGGTGGATTCCTGCCCTGATGCCTGAAAGATATGAATATTTGTATAAGAAAACACCTGTTAATGAGATGGATACGGCACACACACCATTGACCATTGAAACAAAAGACGGGTTGTATTTGTCTTTCCATGAGGCTGCTTTAACCAATTTTGCAAGCATGGCTTTAATGCCAACCTCTGATAATAAACTCAAGAGCTATTTAATCCCTTGGGCCGATGGAACAAAAGTTCATGCAAAAGCACCGCTAAATACCCCCTGGAGAACCATCCAAATTGTTGAAAAGCCAGGAGACTTAGTAACCTCGTACCTGATTTTAAATTTAAATGAACCTAACAAACTAGGCGATGTATCGTACATTAAACCAGGTAAATACGTAGGCATATGGTGGGGGATGCACATTAATAAATTCACCTGGTCATCGGGTAAAAAGCATGGGGCTACCAATAAAAATGTGAAAGAATACATCGATTTTGCAGCCAAATATGGTTTTGATGGTGTGCTGGTTGAAGGCTGGAACGAAACTTGGGACGGCAATTGGGCAGAAAACGGTGAAATTTTTAGTTTTGTAAAGCCCTACCTTGATTTTGACATAAAAATGTTGACTGATTATGCCGCATCAAAAGGGGTGAAAATTATTGGTCACCACGAAACGGGTGCCGATGTTGATAACTACGGCAAACAATTAGATTCGGCTTACAAATTTTATAAGCATTTTGGCATCGATATTATCAAATCCGGCTACGTTGGGCATAAATTGAACAAAAAAGAATGGCACCACGGTCAGTTTGGGGTCGATTTTTACCACAAAGCCCTTACAAAAGCGGCTGATAATAAGATTGTTATTGTGGCACACGAACCAATAAAAGCAACAGGCAAACGCAGAACTTATCCAAACATGGCCAGCCGGGAAGGTGCCCGTGGTCAGGAGTACAATGCCTGGAGCAGCGATGGTGGAAACCCTCCAAGCCATACCGTGATTTTACCATTTACCAGACTGCTTGGTGGCCCAATGGATTTTACACCCGGAGTTTTTGATATTATGATTGAGCCACAACCCAATAACAGGGTAAGTACAACACTTGCAAAGCAATTGGCACTGTATGTAACTATTTATGCCCCTTACCAAATGGCTTGCGATTTACCTGAGAATTACGAGGCTAACTTACCTGCTTTTCAATTCATAAGAGACGTAGTAACCGATTGGGAAACAACAAAAGTATTAAATGCAGAAATTGGACAGTATTACACTGTTGTAAGAAAAGCAAGAAATTCTGACGAGTGGTTTTTAGGAAGCATTACCAACGAAAAAGAGCGTGAGTTTGAAATTGACCTTAGCTTTTTAGACGATGGCAAAAAATACAAAGCCCAAATTTATGCCGATGCAGCCGATGCCGATTGGGAGACCAATCCAACGGCCATTGAAATCACAGAGCAGGAAGTTGACGCGTCAACCAAGCTGAAAATTAAGCTGGCAAAGGGTGGGGGACAGGCAATTAGGTTTGTTCTGGTTGAATAAAAGAATGAGCATCACAAAGTTCTGCAAAGGTTAGCACAAAGTATCACAACTTTTTTTATAACTAATTAACATAGTAATACTTTGTGCTTCAAATAGCATTGCTTAAACTTTTTTACAAATGTCACTTACCAGACAATTTTTTAATTGATGATCGGATATATTCATACTACAACATAAAAAGATTGCCAGATGAGGTACCTTGTATTATTTTTTGTAAGCTATTTATCTTTTACAAATGTCTTTTCGCAAGGATGTAGCGATGCAGGTTTTTGCACCCTTGATGGTATCAAAACCCAGGAAAGAGGAATAACTGATAGTGCAGAAATATTTAAAAACACCACGAAGTTTGGCTTATCATTTGGCTCAACCCGATACAATGTTGTAATACTTACCCCCTATGCTGAGTACAGCAGGAGCCTGGGAGCTAATTTTGATTTTAGTCTCCGACTATTAGCCACAGCAAGGTTTGGCGATTTTACGACTACTTTTGATTTGTCAGATGTTGTTTTTACTGGTAATTTTAAACTGACAAAACAAATTAAGCTTATTGGCGGGACAAAAATTCCATTCAACAATGCCGATAAATCATACAAAGGAACCCCTTTGCCTATGGCTTACCAATCGAGCTTAGGAACCTTTGATGCAATAGCAGGGGCAAGCTTTGCAAGTAGCAAGTGGTTATTTGTTTTTGCCTTGCAATATCCTCTTAATCAGAATGATAATGAATATTTCGAAGACCAATCTTTAAAGCCATCACTTGAAAAATATGTAAGCACAAACAAATACAAAAGAAGAGGAGATGTACTGCTTCGGATCTCATACATACAGAAACCTGTTGGGAAAAACAAAAATTGGCAATTTGTATACAGTATTTTGCCTGTTTACCATTTGCAAAATGATACCTACGAAGATTTAGATGGCAACAAACAAACTTTAATAGATAGTAAGGGCTTAACCTTAAACCTTAATATTTTTGCTAATTACAAATTAAGTAAAAGTTCGTTTATTGAATTTACACTTGGAGCACCGTTGCTTGCGCGAAAAGTAAGGCCTGATGGTTTACCTCAATTTGCAATTGGAACTGAATTTATCAAGAAATTTTGATGAAAATCTTATATTTCAACTTTGTATTTCAATGTATTGACTTTTTACCGAGACAATCTTTTCCAATACACAAATATACCTATCTAATAGATTCTTTTTTTACAAAACAACCTTAACATCTTGCCAGTCTTTATCTTCCCGTATTCTTACTTCAATCGGTTTTTCAACTTTTGTTTTCCAAACATTTATTTTTGTTTCAACAGATTCAGCTTCGCTGGTATACAAAATCATTATTTGTTTGCCTTTCATAATTACATAACCCAAATAAAGTGTTTTTTCACTTTCTGCCAATTCCAACAACTCATCCTCTTGTTCAATAAAAAAGTTGTTGTGTTGTGCATAAGGGCCAAAGCGTTCATCTTTAAAAGTTACAAATACCGAATGGATGAATTTTTCTTTGGGTGGGTTTTTACGGATTTCTTGTTTTATTACTGCACACAGGTCGCCGTTTTGGGCTTCTATTTCTAGTTTTTCAAATTTATCTTGTTGTTTCATTGTATTTTTATTTGGTTTTAAAAATTTTAATTGGTTCTTCATTTTTGTCTTGACACAAAAACGATGCAAAAAGTCAAGGCTCCAGATAAAATTCTCCTCATCTCTTATCAAGCCTAAGTGCGGCCGGGTGATCTTCGAACAAGTTCTCAGCTTCCCGGTCTTACTAAGGCTTGATTGCGAGCTGAAGAAAATTTTCTCTGAGGCCGTTCGACAGGCGAAACTTACCTTCATAGCTACTCTTTTTCTATAATTTTTTTAATCAGAGTCTAGAATTTTATTAATAATCAGATTATCAATTAATTGACTTTAACACTTTGTTCAGATAAGGATTGTCTGCCAGCGGGGCAAAAGCCTCTAATGCAGGGCGCAGGTTTTCCATTAATTTTTATTCTTCGTTTTAATCTAATTTATAAGCACCTAACTCATATTTTCTTAAATCCACCCAATAAGGGAGCTTTTTAATGCCAAATAGTTCGTTCATTTTATGAAAAGCTTCCATTGAAACTCCTTCCCATTTTTCTTTTACTTTAGCAGGGCATCCAGTAAGGTGAAAATTGTCGTATCCGGTATCTGATTCATAACAAGCAACCATAAATTCCTTTGGTGGCAACAAATCATTTCGTGCAGCCGGATAAAAGTTCACGCCATTACTAATTTGTTTGTACCCCTTGTTAAAATCAGAGGTGTCATGCTCTCTGTAATCAAAAACCCAGCAATAAATATCGTAGAGGTTGTCGCCACGCTCGTGTTCAAGGCCTATCCCTATTATCGATTTTGTTTCTTTGGCAATGGTTTTTAGATAAGCAACTGCTTGTTCACTCGGCAGGTAACTTACATAACATTTGCATTTTTTATGGATGTGTTTGTGGGTGCTTATAGGGATATAGTACTTTTCTTCGCTAATTGGAAATTCGTCATAAACAGCATAATTCTCAAAACTTGGCAAAACGTTTTTCCCGACATCCAAATACAGGATCCCGTCTTTGCTTAATTCCCAGTCCTCATTGCTTTGCAAATGGTATATTTTGCCCTTTAGTTTAGGGTTGGCTTTTAGTTTGTTTCTTACTTCCGCTTTAGCCTCGGCAAATACTACAAGTTCTATCATTTATCACCCTGCTCTCTATTTATACTCAATTGGCCCCGAATACCCATAAAATTCATTGTATTTTCCTTCGAGTTCTTTGCTAAGGACTAACTTTTTTACGTATTTCTGCTGATTTGTTCCAAAATTTAATTGAAACAAGTCTTTTAAATTGCTTAAATCCATCACCTTATCAGTGATTGGCATTTCTAAAAACACTGAATATAAATTCTTGCATTCATTAATTTGCCTGAAAACAGTGTCTATATTTTCTACATAATTTAATGCCAGCCTTATAAAAGTTAAACTATCAGTTCCGGTAATAGATAATTTGGTAGGATAACACATTCGCATATCCAGGCCTTTGAGCTTTTTGCAGTTATTAATTGCTACTTTTTTTATTCCTCCTGATGAATAGGCTTTAAATGATTCAAGTTGCTCATTGTTTTTAATAACTACCTCGGTAATATTCTCTGATTCACCAATATCAATTTGTTTTAATGATTTTGACTGAAAAAGGCTGGCCAATGATTCGTCATTGGGTAGGTTGTCAATAGTTACTGATTCAAGCCTATTGTTTTTGGCAAGTTCTTTAACATATTGAGGTGTAATCGTGTCAATATTCAGTTCAAGATCGGTTAATTTTGATAATTGAGAGATATCTTCCAATACTTTACCAGCTTTGCCCCCCTTTACCGATAAGATTTCAAGGTTTTTAAACTTCACTAAATTGAGGTTGTCAAGTTCGAAACCACCAAAATTTGAAAAAATCAGCGATTTTAGTGATGGGATGGTGTCAACAATTAATTCGTGCAAACAGTTGGATGTTATAATTATCAAAGACAGTTTGGGACTGTTTTCTACTATTAACTTTAAAAGAGTAGCAGAATCTTCGTTATCACAGCTACCATCATATCTTAATTTCTCTATATCAGTAAGTTCTGGTACAATAAGTGAACTTGCTTTTATATCAGAAAGATCAATGGTTTTTAGTCCTTTTGCAGATGTAAGTTTCGATAAGCCATCAGCTGCCAGAGAAGATTTCCAAACAGTTACTTTCCAGATAGAATCGTTTGTTTCGATATTTACCTGCCCAAGGTTCCAGCACCTGCAGTAAAAAACAGAAGGTTGGTTGCAATTGTTAATTTTCACAATCGCCTTGGCTGTAAGCCGCGGACAGTTCCAAAACTTAATGTTTCTACAAGCCGGCATATTATTAAAACTTGCATTTTTCAGGTTTTCAAAACCTTGAATATCAATCAATTCTAATTTTTCAAATCCTGATAATTCAAGGTTCTCAATGTTCGTAAATTCTTGGATATCCAAATTGGTTAACGAATCCAGCCCTGAAAGTAATTGCAAATCACCATTAGTAATTGTTTTGGATGCTACCAGGCGTAATCGATGCAGTCTTTTAAACTTAAGCAAATGCTTTATCCCGTTGTTGGTAACATTGTTTAAATTGTAAATACTCAGGTGTTCTATATTAGCAAATTTTTCATTCTTAGCCATATAACTAAGAACCTCGTCATCAATGTAGGTCAATGAATTTTCGTCAAACTCATCGGCATGAAATCTAATATCAGTAGTGCCTTCTGTAGCATCCAACAGGGCAAGCATTGCTTCTCTCTTTGTTTCAATGCTGGTGCAGGCGTTTAACACCACAACTACTAATACAAGGCAAGTTATGTAATAGTGTATTTTCTTCAATTTATTTTCCCGTTTTTTTCAAGCACTTTTAGCAAGCGTTTATCATTTCGTCTGTCTTTTATATCTGGTTTTATTCCTGTGTATGAACCTAATTCGATAGAAATAATGCCTTTGTGCCCCAATTTGAACGAATCGATTGTAAACCAATCACAAGATAAGGAAGAATAGGGATGCCAAAAATAGCCGGTGTAAATTATTTCCTTATCAACAACCAGGGCAAAGGCTTTAAGTGCCAATTCATCTTTGGTGTTCATCTTTTTCATTAACTCCTGTTTTTTTGCAGCTGTTAAAAAAAATGTGTGATTGGCGCTGTCATAACTAACAATATCTTTGTATTCAATAAGCGGCTTGTCTTCAAGTATCACCGAACTTTCATCTATAGCCAGTGACTTAAAGCTGATAAGAAGAAATATGGTTATGAGAACGTATTTTTTCATAATACTGGGTTTGTTTTCGATTTTTTTAAAAATAAAAATATTTTCGACAAAAACATCATCCTCATTTTTAAATGTTTGGCAGGCATTTCGACAATCGAATTTAGAACAAGGTAATTGTGTATTTGACAAACTTAGGCGCAATCTCTTTCATAGATTTTTATTGGTATTTCTGAGGGGTTCTTCCAAAATTTAAGGCAATCTCTAAAAATTAATTCTTAGCAGTTATCTTCAGGTTGAATTATAATTATTTGTGATTGTTTTAATTTTCTTGGAAAATAATTTTTTGATTCACTAAAATTATATAATTTAATAGATGGATAAATTTAAATCTTCGATTAGTATGTAATTCAATAATTTTATGTGTAAAAGATTGTTAATATTGAGTTTTTTTCTAATCATTTTTCTTCATAATACTTATGCTCAAACATCAGCCTCAGTATTTGATCGAATTACAATAAAAGATGGTTTATCTCAATCATCAGTAAAATTTATTATCCAGGATAAATATGGCTTTTTGTGGTTTGCAACAAATGGGGGATTAAATAAATATGATGGTTATTCTTTTACAATTTACCAACATGATGGAAACGATAGTACAAGTATCAGTCATAACGAAATTAATTACTTATTTGAGGATAATAAGGGATTTATTTGGGTTATAAATAATGGTAATGCCGGGTTGGATAAATTTGATCCGGCAACCGAAAAATTTATCCGATATAGTAACGATCCTTCTGATGTTACAAGTATCAGCAGCAATAATATAAAACATGTTATGCAAGATAAACATGGAAATATTTGGATTTGTGCAGATAATGCGCTCAATCTTGTTGTTGAAAAAAAAGAAAACAACAAAACAATCACCACTTTTCAAAGATATAGCACTAAAACGAAAAAACCATTTAAGTACGCTTATGAAAATAGAAATAAGCAGTTACTCTTGTTTTCAGATAGTTTATATTATTTTAACAGAGAAACAAAGGTTTTTCAAAAATCAGATGTTGAATTGGTTGAATCAGACATTAATTCACTTATTGAAGATAAATCTGGTAATATTTTACTAGGAACATTTAATAGCGGAATTATAAAACTGGCCTATAATGCAACAACCTCTACATATGAAAGAGTTGATGCTGGTAAAATAAACCTTACACCAACTAATAGAACAGTTTTGTTTAATGATATTTATGATCGGCTTTGGATTGCCACTGAAACGAATGGATTGTCCAGATATGATAAGGAAAATGATCAATGGATAAATTATATGCCGGATAAATTGGATGATAAATCGATAAGTGACAATAATATTTATTCATTGTTAATAGATCATTCTGGTATTTTATGGATAGGTACTTTTAGCCAGGGTTTATGCAAATACGATCTTTATAAAAAAGAATTTGAACACTTCAAATCTGTTCCATTTAACGCAAATTCTCCAGGTGGAAATGTAATTACTTCTATTCATAGTATCAATTCCAAAGAATTATGGGTCGCCCTTGACCTTGATGGAGGAGTTGACAGAATTATCTTTAATGAAAAGAACGAACCAGATTTTATACATTATAAGCATGATCCTGATAATAACAATTCTATTGCTGCCAACAACACCCTTTGCCTTGTACAACGGAGAAATGGCGAAGTTTGGATAGGCAGTGCCATTGGCACAATTTCGAAAATTATCCCTAAAAACCCGAAAACAAATGAGAATGAGGTAATAAAAAGGTATCCCATAGGGCGATGGACTTTCTCAATTTTTGAAGATAGTGAAGGAGTGCTTTGGGGAGGAACATGGGAAGGAGGTTTGTGGAGATTTAATGATGATACAGAAGAATTTACCTTTTTTACTCATGAACAGGATAATCCTTTAAGCCTTTGTGATAATATTGTTTGGGCCATTGGAGAAGATGCTTACAAAAATATTTGGATTGGTGGACATGGTAATGGTTTAAGTATTCTTCCTGCTCAAGAAAAGCATAAATCTAATCCTCAATTTATTAATTTTGAATACAAAAAAGCCGACACCCTTTCTTTAAGTAATAATACCATCAATGCATTCTGCAAAAGTAATTCAGGAACAATGTGGATAGTAACGATAGGTGGCCTAAATAAAGTTATTGATAAAGACAATTCATTAAAAAACTTAAATAAAAATAGCAAACTTGAATTTGTATCTTATCATAAAAAGGATGGATTACCAAGTGAGTCTATACTAGGTATTGTTGAAGATAAAAATAAAAATTTATGGCTGAGTACTTCTAATGGTATTTCAAAATTTAATGTTGCTGACACAATATTTACAAATTATTATGAAAGCGATGGATTACAAAGCAATGAATTTAGGCATAATGCATACTTTATAAATACTGAAGGAAAAATATTTTTTGGTGGGCAAAATGGTTTTAATGCTTTTTATCCAGATAGAATAAAACCAAATGCTATACTTCCCACAGTTGTTCTTACAGATTTTAAAATTGATAATAAATCTATTAATATTGGACAAATAGTGGATAACCAGGTAATTATTTCAAAACCAATTTACGAAACATCCTCTATTGTACTGTCGTATAAAAGCAATATCATTACTTTTGAATTCTCCGCCCTGCACTATACAATGCCTTCGAAAAATCAATATGCATATTATCTGGAAGGTTTCGACAACGGCTGGAACTACGTTGAAAATAAGAGAACCGCAACCTATACAAACCTGGAACCAGGAGAATATATCTTTAGGGTAAAAGCTTCAAATAGCGATGGTATATGGAATGAAGAAGGCACATCAATAAAAATTGAAATAATTCCTCCCTGGTGGAAAACTATCTGGTTTAGAATTCTTTTAATTGTTTCTATAATTGGGCTTATTGTTGCATTTATTAAGTGGCGGACAACACAGCTAAAGCAAAATCAAAAGTTACTTGAATTAAAAGTGAAAGAAGCTAATGATATGGTTGAAATCCAAAACATGAAGCTAGCAGCTAAGGAAAAACTCAGTACCATTATGAATGACGTAAGGGAAAACCTGGGCAAGGCGTCGGAAGAATTAATGGATGCTACGAATAATCAATTATCTACGGTTGAAGAAATCTCAGCTTCAGTGGAGCAAATGGCAACAGAGGTGAACCAAAATGCTAAAAGTGTAATAGAAATTTTTGAAAAAGCCAAAACAGTTCAGCACAACTCAGATAAAAGTGTGCAAACAATTTCAGACGCAGTTGGAATTATCGGTTCAATTACCAATAAAATAACTTTTATTTCTGAAATTGCACGGTCTACAAATTTGCTATCGCTGAATGCCTCCATTGAAGCAGCAAGGGCTGGTGAGCAAGGTAGAGGTTTTGCTGTTGTGGCTAGCGAAGTGAAAAAACTTTCGGATAGCTCGCAACTCACTGCTGGTGAGATTGTTGGTTTATCGGATTCTGGACAGAAGTTATCTAAAGAGGCAGGTGTAAAAATAAATGAATTGCATGGTTTTATTAATAATTTTGTTGAAATCATTCAAAAGATAAGCGAATCAAGTCAAAATCAATCTGATGAGGCGAATAATATCAATGAATCAATTTTGCAAATGTCGATGTATATAACAAAAACATCTGAACTTGCTAGTAAACTAGACGCTGCGATTAACTCTTTAACTATTGATGATTAATATTTACTTCTGACCATTTTTTCGTTATTCTAAAATGGGTATAGCTCTTCTTTTTTAACGAAATTTCCTTTCTTGCTTTGTCAAAGTAAATTTCATAATCTTCAAATAGAAAAAAGGTGGTTGCAGTTTTAGCAAGTTGCGTTACAATGTACAAACAAACTATTTTAAATCAGAAAAGCAATTGTGAATTTGCTTAGGCGCTTTGTTGTCTTTGCAATTGTTGGCAAACATAGGTATAGTCATTAAAATAAACAGAACTGTTTTCATTTGTTAAGATATTTTTGCGCTGATTTATCAAGACTTCCCTTTCTAATTTTTATATTTGCTCACATCTATCATGGTTCCTTCGTCCAATCCAGGGCACATTTGTATGGCATTTTCCTTATTGTTAAAATAATCACAATTATGTTCCGATGCCATGTATTCATAGTTTTTTTCTTTTAAAAGAAAGGTGGTGATGTCTTTTACTCCTATTTCATTTTCAAAAAAATCAACATAAACTATTTCTTTTGTTTTGAGATGCAAATGCACCGTAATTGCCTTGTAATCAGTAGATTTGGAATAATACACAAGCTCAGTTAAAGAGTCTATGGTAAAATTCTCGGGCATCCATTTTAATAATTGTTCTTTCGATGGCTGATCATTTACCAGGGCTGTAGAAAATTTCAACTTTAAGTCAAATATCTCAGTTGCCCGGGCGCTCCTGACTCCTTTAAACAACTTCTTGTTATTGTATTTTTTAAACAAATCAGCAGGCCGCAGCCCCTGATGGTAGTTCCATACCTCTTTTCCATCCAAAATACCGTGATTCAATACATTGGTAAATGTTATAGAACCACTATATTCCTCTTTTTCGAGCTGATTGTCGTAGTTAGTAAATTCTCTTTCTTTTACAATTAGAACCAATTCATTATCAACAACATCCCAAGTCCCTGACTTGTTTATGTATTTAGGCGAAAGCCTACCATTTTGTTCTACTAATTTAAACGTACCATCGCTGTACAGGTAAAGGTTTTCTTCGTAGTAACGCCTGTCGTTTCTTGATGGCCTTCCATCCGGATCGGTGTGGTGGCTGTAGCCATAAAGGGCGATTATTTCTTTTTAGATTTAGTTAATTTTTGCATAAATCGCCCCAAATTTTATTGAACTATCCCGATAGTCCTTCAAAAATTTAGGCCAATTTCTACTAAAAATTAACCTAAACTGTGCAATTATTTTATGTCGAACTCAGGTTATTACTGTTAATTCTTTTAATCCGGGATTTATAAAATCAGAATTATCAAGAGATATGTCGGTGTTTCAAAAAGCTATGATGAAATTTGCCTACCTGTTTTTTGCAAAAGAGTGTAAAATTGCAATTGACCTGTGCTTATCTGACAAGGTAAAAGGAATTTTGGGGAAAATATTTGATGGTGACAAGAAAATTGACCTTGAATTTGATAAAAATTACAAAGACCAATTATGGGAAAAGAGTGAGTTAATTATTGGCCAGATTTTAAAAACAGGATAATTTTTTGCGTCCTTTTGCAGTTTTCGATGTCTTATATTTAAACAAGTTGAACTAAAGACAGGAAATGAATAACGACGTTACAAGTATTTGGTCCGAGTTCCATAAAGAATTAAAAAGTTTTGTATACAACAAAACCCGAAATTCGGACGACACTGATGATATTTTACAAGAAGTATTTATAAAAATTATTCGCAACATTTCAAAGGTAAAGCATTCAAAAAACCTGCGGCAATACCTTTACGGAATTGTCAGAAACACTGTGAATGACTATTTCAAAAATCAAAAGAAAACCTCACCAGACAGCGAAATTCCTGATTTGCTTTCAGAACAGGAAATACAAACATTAAATGCCACTGTTGCTGAGTGCTGCATTAAGCCATTTATTAATAAATTACCCGGCACGTACAAAGATGCACTTTTGATAACTGAATTTCAAAACATCTCGCAAAAGGAACTTGCCAAACAGCTAAACATCTCCTATTCAGGTTTAAAATCGAGAGTACAACGCGGAAAAGAAAAATTAAAAGAACTAATTTTAAGTTGTTGTACTTACGAAGTTGATCCTTATGGAAATTTACTTGATGACAATGAAAGAAATTGTAATTATTCATAATTATTTGCGTCTTTTTCATAGTTCTCAAGTGTTACTAGTAAAAGGCAATATTGCCATTAACTAAAAAAGTGAAAAAATGAACACTGAAAAAATTAAAAAAGAAATTAAGGGATCATATGGTAACATTGCAAAAGGCAATATACAAGAAGGATGTTGCGGCGCAGAAGCAGCATGTTGTTCAACCAGTGACTTGGGCAACACAATGTCGGTAGATTATTCAAAAATTGAAGGTTACCAACAAGACGCAGACCTTGCTTTAGGCTGTGGGCTACCAACTGAAATTGCAAACATTCAAAAAGGCAACACAGTAATTGACCTTGGTTCGGGTGCAGGAAACGATGTATTTATTGCCCGCAGCATTGTTGGCGAAAACGGGAAAGTAATTGGCCTCGACATGACCCCGGAAATGGTTATCCGCGCTTTGCAAAACAACCAAAAACTAGGCTATAAAAATGTAGAATTTGTGCTTGGCGAAATTGAAAATATGCAAAACATCTCATCCAACATTGCAGATGTGGTAATAAGCAATTGTGTAATGAACCTTGTGCCCAACAAAGAAAAAGCGTTTAACGAGGTAAACAGGGTGCTTAAAGTTGGCGGGCATTTTAGTATTTCAGACATTGTTTATAGTGGTTCAATTCCGAAAGGTATTCTGGAAGCCTCCGAAATGTATTCGGGCTGTGTTTCGGGCGCTAGTGAAAAAGGCGAGTACTTAGGAATAATTAAAAAAGCGGGTTTCAAAAACATTCAAATTAAAAAAGAAAGGCTGATTGAATTGCCCGACGACTTACTTTTGAAATACATTAGCCAACAAGAACTTGAAAATTACAAAAAAGCAGGTTCTGGTATTTACAGCATAACTATTTATGCCGACAAACTAGAGGAAGGAGATTGCTGCGACTCAACAGAAAATGGTTGTTGTGGCAGTGAAACAAAAGCTGACAATAAAGCAACTGAAAAAAGTGCTTGTTGCGGATAGAGGCACTGTTATGGAAGGGGCTGTATTTCAAAATAAAATCTGGAAGCAAGCCCCTATTTACCTGGAGACAATATACTTTAAATTTCAGCCAGCGGATTTAAAATGACTGATTATCAATATTTTACATTCTTTTAAAATGATTTAAATCCTTCTCGTTATCAGGAGGAAGTATTTTTTTTATATCAGCCCTTTTACCATAATCAAGTATGCTTTTAAACTGACGAAAATCTTTCCAGCTTCCGTCTGCCGATCGTTGTTCGTGGGCTATTATTTTTAGTTTATCTTCAACGGTCGAAACAAAATACCTGTTGGTGTAACGATGTAAGCCAATTTGGTGATTATCACTAGCATAGCAGGTGAAAAGCACATCTGATTTGACCACATTTTCTATTGTGCTATCGTATTTTGCGCCTTCGGAACATTCGATAGCAAAAATCTTACGAAGTCTCAGTATGTTTTCCATCCAGTTCTTTTTTTCTTCTTCTGTTTGATCAAACATCCAGGCAGTCATGCTGTTAAAAGCCAATTCTCCTGAAAAAATCAGGTACTCACCAAAAAAGTTATCGACTTTATCTGAAAAATCATCGTAACTATCATTTGTGAAACTTTCCAATAAAAGTTCGTATTCTATTTTAAAAGCTTCTTCTAAAAAGGTTTGCACCTCACTAATTGATTTCATATTCAGTTAACTGTTTGTTAAACACTTGCTCTGTAGCGTTCTTTTTTTGGTACTGCGTTTTCCTGCCAATATTCCTGGTTGGTAAGCTTTTCGTGTATAATTTCCATACTATCAACAGCAAGTACCTGTGGCAATTGCGTTAAATTATGTTTGGCATACCATCCTTCAAATTCAATGTTTTCTTTATTGGCTGGTATTAATTTACCATCAAGGATGATGTACTTTTCACCTACTTTAACATCAGCCAAAACTGTTTGCATGGCTTTTACCCAATCAGCTATTTCTCCATTTGTAGGATCTCCCTTGCCCAATGCTGCTAAATCGGCTTTTGCTAATTCTTCCCAACTACTTTCAATTTCAACCCCTTCGGCAAAAGTAAATGCCTTACGGCACGAAACACAGGTAAACAACCACCCACACCCGCACCAGGGACAGTCCATTTGCGCAGGGTAACTTATCCGACCATCGCCACAATTGCAAAACGAAATGGCTTGGTCTGAGGCTTTTTTAAGATAAATGATTTTTGAACTCATAATAATTTTATGTTTTGTAATAACCTGAGTTCGATTAAAATTAATCAAATCTAATAGAAAATTCGGAACTGCGAAGCACTCACCGGAGGTAATCACACCATCTCTGCACTAAAAATCCCTCAAAATAGCCCGCTATTCTTTCTGCATTTTTAGCAGATATCT
>JBNKJW010000118.1:0-21210 GCA_050291445.1 Bacteroidales bacterium
GATGGTATGATTATGACTTTTCTTTTTAGATTTAGTTAATTTTCGCATAAATCGCCCCAAATTTTATTGAACTATCCCGATAGTCCTTCAAGAATTTAGGCCAATTTCTACTAAAAATTAACCTAAACTGTGCAATTATTTAATGTCAAACTCAGGTTATTAATAATCGCTCTTAATTCATTAGCCACACGCCTCTGTTAATAACTTATTAATTAAAACAGCCCCTTGAATTATTACATATTTTTAAAACCATTGTAATTTCGTACGATCATACCAGAATGAATAGGTTACAGTGAGTTTAGAGATTCTACATACAGATATTAAGTTTCTGCCTGGTGTTGGGCCCAAAAGAGCTGAAATTTTAAACGAAGAAATAGGAGTTTATACTTTTTGGGATTTGTTAAACTATTTCCCCTTTCGTCACATTGATCGTAGCAAGTTTTATAAAATTAAGGATTTGAACGCCGAAGTTGCTACAGTACAGCTAAAAGGTAAAATAACCAGCTTTAGAACAGAAGGGCAAAAGTATAAATCGCGCCTTATCGCTCGTTTTGAAGACGAAACTGGAACTATTGAGTTGCTTTGGTTTCAACGAGTTAAATGGATAAGGGAAAACCTTAAAACAGGTAAGGAATACATTGTTTTTGGTAAGCCTACCTTGTTTAATGGAAAAATTAACATGCCCCACCCTGAGGTTGATGAACCTGATAGTCAGGGAAATAAGCCTCAATCTCCCTTGCAGGCAGTTTATTCCATAACCGAAAAAATGAAGAAAAACTTCATAACCTCAAAAACCATCAATAAACTACAGTTTCATGCTTTACAAAAAACGTATAAGTTAATTACCGAGTCGCTACCCAATTACCTTGTAACTAGCATGAAAATGCCCTTTATAAAAGACGCTATCAAAGAAATGCACTTCCCTGCTAGTCTGGATAGCCTCCAGAAAGCCATTTTTAGGTTGAAATTTGAAGAGCTGTTTTATATTCAGCTCCAACTGCTAAAACAAAAGTACCTAAAAACGAAAAAGCTCAACGGCTTTAAATTCACAAAAGTGGGTGAGCATTTAAATACCTTTTATAAAGAGAAAATACCATTTGAATTAACCAACGCCCAAAAGCGAGTAATAAAAGAAATAAGGGCAGATTTGGGCTCAGGAAGGCAGTTAAATCGCTTATTACAAGGCGATGTTGGTAGCGGAAAAACCCTGGTAGCCCTAATGGTTATGCTTATTGCCCTTGATAACGGCTACCAGGCCTGCCTGATGGCTCCGACCGAGATTTTAGCCAGGCAGCATTATGTTAGCCTGTCAAAATTCCTGGAAGGAATGGATATAAAGGTAGATGTTTTAACCGGTTCATCGAAAACCAAGGAACGAAAGAAAACCCATTCAGGGTTAGAATCTGGTGATATTCAAATACTTATAGGCACCCATGCATTGATTGAAGATGCCGTTCAATTCAAAAATCTAGGACTAGTTGTAATTGATGAGCAACACAGGTTTGGTGTAGCCCAGCGGGCCAAATTATGGAAGAAAAACACCTCTCCGCCACATGTTTTGGTAATGACTGCAACTCCCATTCCACGCACATTGGCTATGACTTTGTACGGCGACCTTGATGTATCAGTGATAGACGAATTGCCTCCTGGGCGAAAACCTATAAAAACCAGTCACCTTTTTGATGCAAAAAGATTGCGCCTGTTTGGCTTTATGAAAAAAGAAATTGAAGCAGGCAGACAAGTATATGTTGTGTACCCATTAATCCAGGAATCGGAAAAAATGGATTACAAGGATTTGGAAGATGGGTATGTAAGTATCACAAGGGCATTCCCGGCTCCGGCGTATACCGTTGTTGCAGTGCATGGAAAGATGAAAGCTGATGAAAAGGAAAAAGCCATGCAATTGTTCGCAAATGGTCAGGCACAAATACTCGTATCCACAACCGTTATTGAGGTGGGTGTAGATGTGCCCAATGCCTCGGTAATGGTTATCGAAAGTGCCGAAAGGTTCGGACTTTCGCAGTTGCATCAGCTAAGAGGGCGCGTTGGCCGTGGAGCAGAGCAATCATGGTGTATATTAATGACCTCCTACAAATTGTCAAATGAGGCCAAAAAGAGAATTGAAACAATGGTCCAAACAACTAACGGTTTTGAGATTGCAGAAGCCGACTTAAAACTTCGCGGACCAGGTGATATAGAGGGTACACAACAAAGTGGTGTGGCCTTCGATTTAAAAGTAGCAAATTTGGCTAAAGATGGCCATATTTTACAGTTAGCCAGAAATAAGGCAGATGAGATACTTGTAAATGACCAATGCCTTGATAATCAAGAGAATAACATATTAAAGAAACAGCTTCAACAACGTAAAAACCATAAAATTAACTGGGGGTTAATTAGTTAACATTCAATACAATAACGAATATTTGTTAAATGTAAATTTAAGTTTACTAATTTTATTACTTACTAGACTTATTGTAAATCATAGAAAGCACTGAGTTGAAAGAATCAAAAAAGAAAAGATGATATCATTAATTTAGCCAGGCATGCTAATATCCTTTCTTATCAAAAAGTTGTTAACAAATTAGGCATAGTTAAGTTCCTCCAAATCCATATCCTTTTCTACTATTTTATTGATAGTAGTTCTTAAACAGATAAAATAATGATTTATTTATACTACTATTATAGAGCTAAATACATCATTTAATTAATGTAATGATTTGATTAGCGATCGATTTATTAACTAATTTTAACAGGTCATACACTTTTCTTTACTTCAATTTAGCTCAGTTAATCAATAAAAGGGGAAGATGTATATCTACTTAATTATCAATAGATTACAAGGCAAGTGAAGTTATTTTTGTATATTTTACTCATACTAAGTACTTTTGCATTCACCTCCCTGTTATTTTTATTCAGTTTTTACTTGAATATTGAGTTAATTTGGTAGAAAATTCTAGCTGGTATTGAATTTTTGGTTCAGTTTTTGACTAGCTATGGAATATTCGGTTTTATTGGTGTTTCGTGAAAAAAAATTTCTTATATTTAAGTTATTTTCTTTAATTTGTAGATTAGTTTAATTGGTTTTTTGTAAAAAGTAGGTGACAATTTTCAAAAAAATAGTGAATATTGTAATATTTGCCATGGTGATAGTAATTCTATCAGCGGAGGTGTCAACTATTTATGCCCAATTGAGTAATGAGCAGGAAAACCAAATAAACCAGTACAACCAATTAATTAAAGACAATACCGCAAAAAATCAAAAAAAAATCGCCGCCTACTATGCAACAAAAAAAGCTGGGGTCTATCTCAAGGCCGGATCATATCAGGATGCGATTAATAGTTATCTTGAAGCAGCAAGCATAAATGAACAAATCGGAAAAAGCAGCTCCAACACCAAGATATACAACAATGTCGCAATGATTTATTCCGAATTGAATCAATTGCAAAAAACCCAGCAATATTTCGAAAAAAGCCTGGCAATTAGTCGTCGTTACAACAACAGAAACGACATTGCAGTCAGTTTAATGGATGTTTCTACGATATTAATTTATAAGAAAAAATACGATAAGGCACTTGAAAATCTTGAAGAAGCTTTAAAAATTTCGAATGCATTAAATGATGCCCGTCTTTTGAGAACCTGCTATAATTTGATGGCCCAATGCTATAAAGCCTATGGTAATAAGAAAAAATCAAGTGAATACTACGATTATTTCCTTGTATATGATAAACAAGTAAAAGAGAAGGGTGTTTTAGACCGAGAAAAGCAAAGCGAAACAACAATTAAAAAGACTGAAGAAGAGCTGGATATTGCCATAACAGAAAAAAAAAGAAGAGAACTTGAACTTGAATTGCTGGATGAAAGGAAAAAAAGAGCAGAGGACTCATTAAACAGAGCCCTTACTGATGCTGAAAAGACTAGGAAAATAATTGAGCTTGAAAAAGAAAATGCTGAGAGAGAAACACAACAACAGAAATTACTTACTAAAGCCCAGGAAGATATAGCCGCCAAAGAAAAAGCTGAAAATGAATTAAAAACCCTTTATTTGTACGGGGCAGTCTTAGGTGGTCTATTAATGTTGTTAGGTATTATTGGTATTGTTATAGCCTTACAGCAAAAAAGAAAAGCCAATAAGCAATTGGAGCAACGAAACCTTGAAATTGCAAAGCAAAAAGATGAAATAGAAAGTAAAAGTAATGATCTTCAGGATGCTATGGGGCATATTCAGATGCAAAACAAAAACATCATGCAGAGTATCAACTATGCCCAAAGGATACAAGATGCAATGCTTCCTAAGCAATTAGGCATGAAATCCCTGTTTCCTGATTCCTTTATCTTTTTTAAGCCAAGGGATGTTGTTAGTGGAGACTTTTATTGGTTTGATGAACTCAACAAGCGGAGCCGAAATGGTAGCAGCAAGCCTGCAATTGATAAAAACAACAATGAGCATAAAATATTCATTTCTGCTGTTGATTGTACTGGCCACGGGGTGCCTGGTGCATTTATGTCGATGCTTGGTTTTAACTTATTGAATGATATTGTAAGAAGAGGTACTACTGAATCGCACAAAATATTAGCCGCACTGCACAAAGGAATAAGAAAGTCGCTTAACCAGGAGCAAACCCAAAACAGGGATGGAATGGATATGGCGCTTTGTGTAATTGATCCTATAAATAAAGTGATGGAGTATTCAGGTGCCCAAAACCCGTTGATTTACATTCAGGATGGGCAATTATTTAGAGTAAGAGGAAACAAATTTCCAGTTGGTGGTTACCAGATGGAAGAACATAATTATACAAAACATTTAGTTAGCATAGAAAAACCAACAACTTGTTACATATTCTCAGATGGCTTCCCAGATCAATTTGGTGGGCCAACAGGTAGAAAATTTATGGCCAAAAACTTTCGTGATTTGTTGTACGAAATACACCAATTGCCTATGGAAGAGCAGGAAAAAATATTAGATTTAGTGATTAATGAATGGATGGGACAACACGAACAAACTGATGATATTTTAGTAATTGGCTTTAAAATTGATGTGAATAATTTAGCGGAACTAGCTGAAACAAATTGATTACTTATTAAGGTTTTCTTTTATAAGTATTTATCATTAAAATTGGTGATTTTATCCTAAAAAATCGTAGTTTTATAAAATTGAAATTAAAAAAGGTTAAAATAATTGCTTTTAGTACAACATTTATTGTTAATATTCAGTCTTAGTAATATAGATTACAATTGCAATATTTGGGCAATTAATACGCAAAATTAATAGAATGAAAAGTTGGACAGTATTATTGCTTTTATTTATAGTAAATTATGCATATAGTCAAACTGAAATTGCGAGACTAGATGTTGCGAGGGGAGGTTCAGTTTATATGGACTTTAACTCTCAAACAAAGATAAATGATGGGATTTCATATCTTAACTGGACAACTTTTAGAATACGTGTTGAAATTTTAGATGGAGTAAGTGCGCCAGTTGCAGGGGTAAACTGGACATTTGATGTTACAAGAATTGGAGGAGATCCAATACCGGGAGACGTTGAACCTCCATTGCCTGCGGATGTTTTATTTATAAGTGCTGTTTATAATGGAAATACAGTAAGAAATATTGGACCAATAGCAATTACGGGAACAACAACTTTATTTACTATTCCTGCTGGAGATTTAGATGCCAATCAAATTGATCACACAATTGATGTATCCTTTTTTGTTGGGGCCACAGCAGAAGGTTGTACTACAATAGTAGGTGAAGAAGCTGATTTTTATTTTCAAGATCTGCGATTTGAATTAGTTGTAGACTGGCCATAAATAATTATAATAAAGTAAATGATTAGTAACAAATAAAGATGAAAATTATGAAAAAAGTGCTTGTAGGATTTTTATCCTTAATTTTGATAGGACAGGTAAGCTTTGCGCAACCTGTTAGTGATATGGCTGTTATTCCAATGGGAATAACAATACAAAATATCATGAGGCTGACGATTACCAAAGGAGGTAATATAGAGTTTGTTTTTAAATCTGCTAGCGACAGAACTAATGGAATTAGTGGAGCTGAGTATACAACAGAAGGTTCAGTTGTGGCTACTCAAGCATGGGATTTAGAAATTGTTGCAGATGACGCTAACTTTACTGATGAAAGTGGCACGAATACTTTAGCTTTAGGTACTGTAATAATGGAGACTGTAACATGTTCTGATGCAACAGCTACTGTTGCTGCTGCTAATACAGCATTACCTGCCGTAGCTGCTGATGTTGTTACGCTTGGTGCAGTTACAGATGGTGCAACGTTCACTATCCAATGGGCCTGCGGAACTGCTGCTGCTACTCCAATACCAGCAACAACTGCTGCAGGTAGATATACTGTAAATGCGATTCTGTCATTGGTTGCCAATTAAAGTTTGTTTCCATAAGACTGATTTTGCATTGCAAAAAGAGTTTATTACCCCAGTTTAATTTTATATTTTACGGGGTAAATTACTTTTTTGGAGATTGTTTTCATAGAAAATAAAGATGTTAATCCCTTAATTAGGTTAATATTAGTATGATCATACTAATATTAACCTAATTGAACTACAATTTTAGGCCTAAATCTTGATTATACATTATTTCAGTAATCGCATCTAAAAAGAATTAATTTGTCATACCATAAAAACAATGACGAAAACTTATTAAAACAAAATATTGTAAAAAGTCTGTTTATAATATTTGTTTTGCTAGGTTTGGGCTTTAGGGTAGTAGCCCAAATTGAGAATAATAATGTCAATCGAAAGGTTGATATGAAATTTTTATTTCCAAAACTAGAAGCAACTGCGAACAAAAGTGTTTTTAATATTTTAAAAATTAAAAATACTTCAGACTTTAGTTTTATTGGTAAAGTTAAATTAATTCAACCAGACGGCTGGAATATCATTGGAGAAAATGAAATTGATTTAAACATTGAAACAGGTGATTCTTTACTGCTACCAGTACGAATTATTGCAGCAAATAATGTTTTAGGAGAAGTTGCTTATGCTATTGTTGCTTCTTTATTGGATAAAACTGAGGTAGCTGTCTTTTCAGAATATTGCTTTGTAAATATCCCACGAATATCAGATCTAAAAATAGAATCACCAAACAGGGTTATTTATTTTGATAATAAAACTGAAACTGCAAGATTCCAATACAAGTTAAAAAATAGAGGTAACATCAATGAACTTGTCCAGTTAAATTTTGGTGCAAATAAAAATCTTGCTATAGATGGGAAGGATTTGGATGCACCTTACTCTTACGAATATAATATTCCAGCCTACACAGATACGATTGTTGAAATTAAGGCAAATTTGAGAAATAACGAGATTTCTTCAAAAGATTTTTTTCAACTTGACATAAATGCTTATACCCAAGATTCCTTATATAAAAAAAGCTTATGGATAAATAAGGTAAACAGTTCTTATTCCCATATAATTCCACAAAAAAACAAATGTGCAATTATTGAACTAATGGCTAGCGATATTATTTCTAGTAGGAATCCTCGATACTCTTTGATGGCTAAAGGAAGTGTATTGCTAAAAAACAATCTCGATATTTATTACTATTACAGAAATTTTAATCTGGAAGAGGATTTTAGTGATTATTATAATGATAGAGGCTACATTGGAATAAAAAACGATCATTTTAAATTACAGGGAGGGATTGTTCAGAATATATTTAATGAATTGGTTTTGGGATTGGGTGGAATTTCAGAATTTTCGTTTAATAGGTTCTCAATAGGTGGACATTATTCGAATAATGAAAAGACAAAACAAATTTTTTATGGAGGTAATACAAAAATATACCTTTTAAAAAAAGCCAATATTTCACTTGGCTATTCCGAAAATAACTTGGGAAATGACGAGGTCTACTCCAAAATACTTTTTGCTGGTGCAGAGTTTAGTTTTTTAAAAAAGAATAGGCTTTCTTTAAAATCTTACCTCAATAGTACAAGCCATGAGCTAAATACTCCTTTTGAAAAGCAAGGATTTGCAATTTTGGGTAATTATACAGCAAACTACAATAGATTGAAAATAAATGGACGTATAGATTATGGTTCGCCGGAATATACTGGTATATCAAGGGGGAAAAATCAAATTAATGTAAACTCATTATATTTTTTAAATAATAGCGATTTTATTAACTTTTCGTATTCAAAGTTTGATATTGTAAATATACAGTATGTAAATGATGTTCCTCAACCAGCTAAAAAAACCTATTTTGATAATTACATTTTATCTTATAACCGAAATTTAAACAAATACCTTTCTCTTACTATTGGTCCGGGCTTTAGTGTTGGAAAATTTAATATTCCCTATATTGCAATTGGCACAAATGAATTTTTCAAAACAACTACACCGAAACTTTTGATTGGACTCAGGTACAATGATGTTGGCAGACAATTTTACTTAAGACCAAAAATTGAAATAGGACAGGTTTCCCCAGTTGGAGAACAAAACACTACTGGCTTTGAATCTGTTAATATCTTCAAATTCAATTTATATTCAGTTTATAAAGATTTCAACTTGTTTTTGCAATATCAAAATGGTCCTACAGGAATATTTAACCAATATTATTATTTTACTACTGGCTATTTAACAAAGTGGATTTATGTAATGCCCTCTTTCAATAAAAACCTTTTTAACAACAAAATTAATCTTGATTTTAGGGCTAATTACAGATATGATATTGCTCTTGATGATAAGTATTTAGCCTTTAATACCGTATTAAAATTATTCTTACCGGACTCTTGGACCCTCTGGTTGTTAAACTCTGTCAACACAAATACTAAACGCGATTTAATAAATAATTCTACACTCCGATATACAAGTGTTTTTTTTGAAGCGGGTATAAGAAAAGAATTCAACTGTAAGCAACCTCGTTTTCAATATTATGATTTAGATGTTGTGTTTTTTAAAGATTTGAATGGTAATCGTGTGAAGGAAAGAAATGAACCTGGTTTACGTAATGTTTTAGCTTCAATTGAGCCAGACTATGATATAGAAAATAGTAATGTAAAAAAGGATTTTGTTTCACAAAAGCTTTTAACAGGCTCAGATGGAACCATTTCATACACTAATATTGTTAATGGAGCTTATAAATTGAAGTATATCCTTATAGGTGATATGGTGGGTAATTTTAATCGTGAAGAGATGGAACATCAGTTTATGGTTACAGAAGATAAAACTGTTTATATTCCTTATTTGGAGAACAACAGGATTATAGGAAAAGTTATTCTAAACCGTGATCCTTTATCAAGCCTTGGTAATCTTGATATTTCTAATATCAGGGTTATAGCGGAGGATACCAGGGGACATACCTATTCAGCGCTTACAGATAAACAAGGAAATTTTATTTTATACACTCCAGTTACTGATTATTATATAGTAAAAATTAACAACATATTTTACGAAAGTTTTGATCTCCAACAGCCTGAATTTGTAGTCAAATTTAATGGATACAAGCAGTTTGAAGTTACATTTGTTTTTACCGAGAAAAAACGAAAAATTAATTTTGATACAGATGTTACTACAGATAACGACTTTGTAATGGATGATCTGAAAGCCATTAGGAAAACTACTTTGTCAGGTAAAATCTGGGATGCTATTAGCCTTGAACCTGTAGATGCTACGATTGAAATAATTGATAATAAAACAAATAAAGTTGTTTCAAGTGCTATCTCAAATAAACTGAATGGGAACTACAGTATTTCTTATGTAGCTAACGAAAATTACAGAATTGAAGTTAAGGCTGAAGGATACTGGGATCATGTTGAGAATCTTTATATTGAACAGGTAATATCTATTCAAAATATTGCCAAAGACATTATGCTGAATAAAACATCTGAAGGACCCAAAAAACAAACATTTATTATTTACGACGAAAAGGAGGAGGAAAATTTTACAGAAAACTTCAAAGCTGGTCAAAAAATACCAATGAATAACCTCAATTTTGCGGAAAAAGAAACAAGGCTGAGTCCCAATCTCTATCCAGAACTTGATAGACTAATCGATATTCTTGAAAAGAATAGAACTGTTAGAATTGAAGTTGCTGGCCATGCAGATGATACTGGTAAAGAAAGGATTGATAATCTGCTTGCTCTAAGAAGAGCTAAAGCAGTAGCCAGGTATTTAACATCACACGGTTTAAACGAAAATAGAATAGAAGTAAAGTCATACTCTAACAAGAGACCATTAGTACCTGGTATCTCAGAAAAAGCCAAACAAAAAAACAGAAGGGTTGAAATAATAGTATTATAAATAAAACTAAAGGGAAGAAGATGAAATCTAGAGCATTAACACTGCTAATATTATGTACTAACTTGCTGTTTATTAAAGCGCAAGATTTTGAAGTGTCGCCTATTGAATTAAAATTTTCGGCAGAACCTGGTCAAACACAGTCCATGCCAATAACAATTACAAACCATGCAAGTAAAAATACTGCATTTAATATAATATTGGCAGATTTTATTGTAAATAAAGAAGGAAACAAGGTTACTATGCCACCCGCAAGTACTGAGCATTCATTAGTTAACTGGGTTAGTATAAATCCACCTTTTCTAGAGTTGACCCCAAATGAAACCAGGCAGGTTATTGTAAGTATGCAGGCACCTGTTGGTGATTATTCGACAAGGTGGGCTTATATTTTTATAAGAAGTACAAGTGAACAAACAGCTTTAATTGCTGATAAAAGTGTACAAACTGGATTAGGTGTTTTAGGTCAAATTGTTTTGAATGTTTATCAATCTCCAAAATCAAATGTTAATTATAAAATGAAGATTGCTGGACTTTCAGAAATTACAACTGCAACAGATACTGTAAGAAGATTTAAGGCAAAAATTGATAACATTGGTGACAAAATAGCTAACTGTAAAGTTTCACTTTTAGCATCAAACCTTACAACTGCAGATGAGCAACTCTTGCAAACATTAAAGTTTGTATCTTTCCCGGATGCACAAAAGGAGATATATTTTGAATTTAAGAAAGAGGCCTTAACAACCGGGAAATATGCCCTTGCTGCTATTCTTGATTATGGCAAGCAGTCGACCCTTGAAGGAACCCAAATACTAATTGAAATTGAATAATTTTCACCGATACATATTTGCATTTATATTTTTATTAGTGCAACTAGTTGGTTACTCGCAAAATACTTTTGTTAGCTATTATGGCAATGATAAAAACATTGTTAAAGAAAAATACCATGCAAAAATTGTAAATGGCGATACCATCAAAGAAGGTTCTTATACTTTTTTTTACGAAAATGGCAATCCATACCAAACTGGCAAGTATTTAAATAACAAGCTGCATGGAAAATGGCATATTTTTTACTCCGATAGCCTAAAAAAAAGTGAGCTATATTTTAAAAATGGTCAAAGAAATGGCTCTTACAAAGAGTTCTATGAAAATGGTCAACTAAAGGTTGCTGGTGTTTATGAGAACAATAAACGTACAGGCTTGTTTTTAGAGTATTATGAATCAGGAACTATAAAAAGTAAATACCATTATAAAAATGACCTACTAGATAGCATTTCAACTAATTATTACGAGGATGGTACCCTTAGTTTAAAGGCAAATTACAGGGCTGGTTCAACCTGGGGATTGTGGGAAAAATATTATGATACAGGTGAACTAAACTACCGTGGTACAATGAATGGCCTTCACTATGTTGGAGCCCTTTATACTTACTACAAAAATGGGCAATTGGAACGCATATCAAATTATAAATATGGAATGTTAAACGGAAATTACTTTGCCTACTATGATGATGGGGCTAAAATGATTGAAGGTTTTTACAAAAACAATAAATTAGAGGGTCAATATTATCATTTTCACAAAAATGGGAACCCTGTAGAACTAGGTAGTTATAGAGATAATAAAAAGGAAGGACAGTGGAAATCGTACTACCCTGATAATCAACTTTATTCGGTAGGTGATTTTAAAGACAACTTGTTTGAAGGAGAATGGAAAGTGTACCATAACAATGGCAAGCTAAAGCAAATAGGAAAGTACCTGAATGGAAAAGCGGTAGGTGATTGGAAGTTTTATCACGATAATGGAACACTTTACGAACATGGAAAATATGAAAATGATAAAAAAGAAGGAAAGTGGAAAATTTTTGACAGAAATGGTAAATTTATAAAGACCGAAGTTTACAGAAATAATCAGCTAATTGAATAACAAAAAATAAATTATAGTTAATACGTTTTGATGGCTCAAAAAAAATTTATTTCTTTATACTAGAAAAGTCCTTAAAAAATAAACATTGATTGGACAAGAAGAATTATGACACAATCTACCATACCAGAAAAGATAAACGCTAAGCAGCTTGATTTGGCTTATGATTTAATACAGGGCATTAATAAATTGAGCTATGAGTATATTTATCGTGGAAAATTCACAAAAAATATTACGGCTAATCTTTTAGCACTTACTGAAACCAACCTTGAGAAAGCAGATGACACGCAAAAACTAAAGAAAAAGATCTACTTTGTAATGGTAGAGTGTCTTCAGAATATTACAAAGCACCAAGATAAAGTAAAAGATGTTATTGGTGATGAATCGGCTATCCTGGTTATTCAAAAAAGAGATAAACGCTATTACATAACCACAGGTAATATTATTGAAAATAAGAACATTGATAAGCTTAGCGGCATGCTTGAAAAAGTAAATGCCATGGATAGCAATGAGTTAAAGGTTTATTATCAGGAAATGCTTGTGACAGGCGAGATTTCTAAAAAAGGTGGTGCCGGTCTGGGGCTTATAGCAATGGCAAGAAAAACCGGTAATAAATTACTTTATGATTTCCAGAAAGTTGACGATAAAATTTCCTATTTTTATCTAAGGACTGAAATTCCACTCGAAAAACAATTGCAAATACCCGATGAGGAAACAAGTAGCTGGAAACATTCATTTGATAAGATAAAAAAAATACATAATATCCTAATTCAGGAAGACATCTTACTGAACTTTAATGGAACATTCGACCGTGACAACTTAATTAACCTGTTGCCAATAATTGATGCCCAAATGCATGGAACTATCGATTTTAAAAAACGGGTATTTAAAATAATGTTCGAGATGTTGCATAACATCGTCAGCTATTCTGAAGATTACCACAGCCCCAACCGATCAGTTGGCGAAAATGAAGGTATTTTCTTGTTAAGTAAGTTCGGAAGTCATTTTTATTTTACAGCAGGTAATTATCTTCACAACTCAAAAGTGAAAATCCTACAAGACAAGATTGCATTTGTTAATAAGCTAAAAGACAACGAGATACTGGATTTTTATAAAAAAATATCAGTTTATTTTGAAAAAGAGGAAATTAAAAAGCCTGATTTAAGTATAATAGAAATGAGGCTAAAATCTGCCAATAAACTGAATTTTAAATTCTCGGAAATTTCAGCCAACTATACATTCTTCACCTTACAAGCTGCTATTGAAGCAAAAAAAATTGAAAACTAAAATTAGTAATGGGAAATTAATGAGTTAATTAGGGTGTTCACACTTTAATAAAATTAATATCATCCAACCCACAAATTACAGACTGTAAGTTTGTACCATTGTATCAATTTAAATCTTCAAATGATTTTTTATCGGGGGATAAGTTCGAAAGGGATATTCATTAACTCAGCTAAGTCCTCACCAGCTTCCATGATATCTTCATCATTTTCATCGTAATACCACACTACCTTTACCTGTTTACCCATTTTATAGAATTGCTTCAATTCATGTAAAATTTGCCAGACTTTTTTATGTGATATACTGTTAAGGAAATCATAATCAAATTCAACTACCAATTCAGAATCAATATTATCACCTACCTTACCAAGCCAGTCAAGTACGTGCTGATATACTTCATACGCATCTTCCGGAAAAGATGAGCCTTCAATTCGGCAAAGCATATTTGCCTGATCTATATATATACTGGGTGTGTTGTTTGTTTTTTCAATTCTAATGATTTCCATCACAATCGGTTTATTTACAAATATACTATTTTTAGTCCAAATTATTCAATTTTTCGGAGATTTCCAAGACTTTGTTCTAAATGTATAGCTTTGTAGTCAAATAATATACCATATTTATTATAATTCTAATAATAATCTGCTAAAAATTAGAATTAGCTGGCTTTTAATGAATTAAGATTATTTAGTACTTTTGCCTGGTAGTAAAATATAAAGTAAATTAAATACAATTGCGCAGTCGTTTACCACGAATCTGAAATTTTTTGTTTGTAAGTTTTTGGGTTTGAAGTCGGTAGGGTTGAAAACTTCTTACTTTTTTCTTCCGACTTCGGGTCTTTTAGCTTCCAGCCCTGACCTTTTAACCGATTTTAAAATCTGCTGGTATATGATTGACGAAACAAAATTAAATACCAGACTAGGGGTTTTATACCCTTAATATGTCATAAAAATATAGCTGTTGAATAATTTTCTGCTTAGACTTTGTATTAGCCAATTAAACTAATAATCATGAATTTGAAACTCACCCTTGTTTTAGCAATTTGCCTGACCAATTTTTCTACTGTATTTAGCCAAATGTCTGTAAAAATTATCGATGATAGTTTTAATAACAATATGATGCGGTGGGAGGAGAAAAACAATGATCTTAGTGAAATGAAATTGGTCAATGGTAAATACACCATTAGTTGTAAAAAAGAGTCAACAGCTATTACCAGCACAATAGAAGTACCACATCTTCAGTATAGTGATTATAGGATTACATCAACATTATCCAAATTAAAAGGTATTGATGATAATGGATTTGGCTTGGTTTGGGGGAGCAAAGATGAAAATAATGAATTTGAATTTGTTATTTCGGGGAATGGCCAGTTTAAAGTAATGAAGTGGGAAGGTGGTATTAAGACAGATTTAGTCAAATGGACTTATTCTACGGCCATTAATAAATGGGATTTTTCATCAAACGTTTTAAGTATTGAAAACAACGATGAAGTTACCAGGTATTACATTAATAATGAGTATGTTGCAGCTACAAACGATGTTCAACAATTTGGGAGCAGAGTAGGTTTTGTTTTAAATGAAACCATGGAGGTTGAAATCGACAATTTATTAGTTGAAAACCTGGCGCCAGGTTTTGGGAAAGAATATGGAAGCACTGATAATGTTAAACTAAGCTCGGTGAGTATTGAGGGAAGTAGGTCAACAAATGAACTTTATTATAACGAAACTGCATACCTTAAGGTTGAAATAGTGAACATTAATAATGAGGCAATAAAAGATCTGGCAATCAACCTTGAAACAAACGAGTTCCTCTCAAATGTTGAGTACAATACTTTAACAATGGTTGACGAAATACCAGCAAAAAGCAGTAAAACTGTTTCAATTAAATTAAGTGCTGATGAAGATGTTACGGATAACAATTACTCGTTAAATATTAAATTATCGAATATCAATGGAAACACAGTTGATAATGAAATTTTAACATTAAAAACCGTAGGTTTAAGCTCTTATTATGCCAATAATAAAAGCCCTGAGAAAAATAATACTAATCCGTATTACAATTCCGACAAAAATACCAGTAACAACAATACCCCTAAAAACACAAATGATGCTTGTGCTAAAGGTTGCTCAGGCGCAGGCTTTCTTGCTTTATTAACAGGTCTTATTCTGGCATTATTATAGGTCAATTTTTAGCACCCACAAAATACAAAATCTATTGAGCTACTTTAAAAGCAACTGTTTTTTGCATTGCTATCAATTATTGGTAAGGGCTAGCTTTAAAGTAAATGTAATTCTCCTATTCTGGCATGTTAACAAACAAGCAGTTTAATTCTAATTTATCTTAAAGATTTGATTAATAAACCTTTAGCTTCTTTTCAATATCGGTAATATAGCTCTTGAATTCTTTGTTGGTTTCGGCCAGGTTATTTACTGTTTTATATGCATGTAAAACAGTAGCATGGTCTTTTCCTCCAATAACAGAACCTATAGTTGATAATGACGAAGAAGTTAAATTCTTTGAAAAAAACATGGCTATTTGCCTTGCTTGAACAATTTCCCTTTTCCTGGTTTTCGACTGCAATACATCTACATTCATATCAAAGTAATCGCATACTACTTTTTGAATGTAATCAAGCGTAATTTCGCGCTTAGTTTGCTTAACCTGCTTGTCAATAATACTTCTGGCAAGTTCAGGGGTAATTGTTTTCTTATTTAATGTAGATTGTGCCAGCAAGGTGATAAGGGCACCTTCAAGTTCCCTTATGTTTGTGCTAATATTGGATGCAATGTATTCAATCACTTCATCAGGCAGCTCAATTCCGTCATTGTATACCTTTTGCTTTAAAATGGCAAGTCTGGTATTGTAGTCCGGCGATTGCAAATCAGCTGATAAGCCCCACTTAAATCGAGAGATCAACCTTTTAGATAATCCGGTTAACTCAATTGGTGGTCTGTCTGAAGTTAAAATTAATTGTTTGCCTGTTTGATGTAAGTGGTTGAAAATATGGAAAAAAGTATCCTGAGATTTTTCTTTTCCAGCGAATTCGTGCACATCATCCAATATAAGCACATCAATCATTTGGTAAAAATGGAGAAAGTCATTTCTCTCATTTTTTCTTGTGGCCTCTGAAAATTGTGTAATAAACTTATTTGCAGATACATACAGTACAGTTTTTTCAGGAAACCTGTTTTTTACCTCAATACCAATTGCCTGGGCAAGATGCGTTTTTCCCAAACCAGTTCCACCATAAATAAACAATGGATTAAAAGCCGTTTTACCAGGACTATTTGCTACCGCGTATCCTGCAGATCGCGCCAAACGGTTGCAATCACCTTCAACAAAATTAGCAAAAGTATAGGCCGGATTAAGCTGAGGGTTAACATGTACTTTTTTTATCCCGGGAATAATAAACGGGTTTTTTATGGGATGCTCATCTGTTAAAGGCAACGACACTGGTTGATTCATTAACCGCGTATTATCTTTAGCAGGTAACTTTACAGTATAAGGTTTGGAATTAATCGAAGATGTTTTATCCATTACAATATTGTACTCCAACATTGCATCTTGTCCAAGTTCTTTGCGCAGTGTCTTTTTCATAATATCTATAAAGTGTTCTTCAAGATATTCGTAAAAGAAAGCGCTAGGTACTTGGATGGTTAAAACATTTCTTTCTAAACTCAGGGGGACAATGGGCTTGAACCACGTCCTGAAACTAACTGCTGGGATATTATCCCGTATAATTAAGAGACAGTTGTTCCATACAACATTGTGATCTTTGTTCATTTAGTACTTCGTATTTAAAAGTTTACAATAGGGGGTTATTTCACGCAATCAAAAGTGGTGAAAAAAAACTTTATAAAAAAATGAAAAAAGACTTGATTTTTTAAGAATCTTTCTATTGTGTTAGTTTTCAATTTTTTAAAAAATAGGTTTTTTTCAAAAAAAATATAAGTAGTTATATATCAGTTAATTAACAGCTTATTAACATAAGCTATTCATACTAAATATGTTAGGCATTTTGCTAAATTCATGTTACATTTTGTACAACTAATTTTACGGTGTTTTTACAAATATTATCCACTAAAATTTGCTTTTATGAAAAATAATTTTACATAAAAACAATTTAACCTTACTTTTTTCTAATCTTATTTTACAGTTATGCCTTCTTGGAATTATTTATAAAAAACCTACATAATGTAAAACGTACTGTAAAATGGACAAATTATCAGTATTTCTAACGCTAGTGAAGTATACTCTTTCTGTGCTATGAAATTGGGAGATTTTAACGAATTTATAGTTGGTATTAGTCAAATTTTTGCCACTCAGAAGCTTTTAATTTGAATGAATAGATATACCCACCCAAAGCAAGGTGAAAGACTAAACAGGTAATTACTATTAAAACTGTTCTTATATGCCAAGTGCTTTTACAACTAGTTCTGCTATATCAAGCACTTTTATTTCATCCTGCTTTTCTTCCATTTTTAATCCATCAGTTAGCATGGTCATACAAAAAGGGCAAGCTGTTGCAACAACCTCTGCTTCTGAAGCAAGAACATCTTGTGTACGCAAACTATACACCTCTAAATCACCCTTCTCGGCCTCTTTAAACATTTGGGCTCCACCAGCACCACAACAGAGAGATCGTTGCTTAATTCGCCTCATTTCCACCAAATTCGTGCTTATTTGATGCAGTATAGTTCTTGGTTGCTGGTAAATATTATTTCCACGTCCCAAATAACAAGCATCGTGGTAGGTTATTTTTTTTGCAGAAAATTCGTTGTTTGGTAGTTCTATTTTACCGTTTTGGATTAAGTCGCTAATTATTTCAGAATGATGGAAGACATTGTATTGACCACCTAAATCTGGATATTCATTTTTTAATGTATTGTAATCATGAGGATCGCATGTAATGATTTTTTTTACATTATACATATTCAATGTTTCGATATTCTGCATGGCTTGCATCTGAAACAAAAATTCATTACCAGCCCTTCGGGCAACATCTCCCGAATCCGATTCTTCTTCACCTAAAATTGCAAAATCAATATCGCAATAAGCCAATATTTTGGCAAAAGCCTTGGTTATTTTCTTCGCCCGGTCATCAAAACTACCAGCAGAACCTACCCAAAATAAATATTCAACTTGCTTGTTTTCTGTAGCAAGTTCGGCCATTGTTCTTATCTTAATTGTTTTAGTATTTTCCATAAGTTTAGCTTGTTCTTTATTGTTGTTGTTCAATGGTTAATTCCTGGGCCCAATTTCCACGATCTGCAGCTGAATACTGCCAGGGTGCCCCATTATTTTCAATATTAGTCGACATGGCATTTAATGACGAAGGTGCCGAAGATTCTTCCATAAACTGATACCTTCGCAGCTCAACAATAATCGAAACAGGATCAATATTTACAGGACACTCAAAAGTACAGGCATTGCAGGTAGTACAGGCCCATATTTCTTCCTCTGTGATAAAATCTCTCAATAATGATTTTTCAGTAATCATTTTATTATCAGAGGCTTTAATTGCTTTTCCAATTTCTTCAAGTCGGTCGCGCGTATCCATTACTACTTTTCTGGGTGAAAGCTTTTTACCTGTCAGGTGAGCCGGACAAACGGCAGTACATCTACCGCATTCGGTGCAGGAGTATGCATCCATTAATGATTTCCAGCTTAAATCCCTGACATCTTTTGCACCAAATACACCCACTTCTTCATCAGGCACTGCACTTTCTTCCATTAGTCCCATGGCAATTTTTACTTCGTTAGTAACTGAATCCATGTTTGAAATGTAAGTGAGTGGCTTCAATTTTGAATAATATACATTTGGGAAAGCCAGAAAAATATGGAAATGTTTTGAATAAGGAACATAGTTTAAAAAAGCCAATACTCCGATAATATGAACCCACCAAGCAGATCGTTCAATAACAATTAACCAGCTTTGACTGATACCACTAAAAACAGGGGTCAGTAAATCGCTGATTAAAAAAGTTCCTGTAGTTGCATGGGGTATACTTTCGGTGGCCTGTAATAAACTATCTGCGGTATTCATGCTTAAAAATGCAAGCATTAAAATAATTTCGACAATTAAGATAATATTGGCATCGAGCCTGGGCCATGAAGTCATTTCTTTAGAGTGAAACCTTTTGATTTTTAGAACATTACGGCGTACCAGGAAAAGAACGCATGCAATGATTACCAATACTGCCAATACTTCAAAAGATGAAATAAGAAGAGGGTAGAAGGGCAAAAAACCAAGCACCCTGTGCGTGCCTGCAACGCCATCAATTAATATTTCAATCATTTCAATATTAACAATTATAAAGCCCAGGTAAACAACTATGTGCAGTAAGCCAGCTAATGGTCGTTTGCGCATTTGCGACTGACCAATGGCTACTAAAAACATTGTTTTCCACCTGAGAGGTTTATTGTCTTTTATAGCCAGTTTTTTACCTAGCTTTATGTTTTTTGAAATTATGCTTACATTACGATAGAAAAGAGCGATAGCAGCAATAAGCAGCAAGGTAAATAGAATACTTGATATCATTGATTCGTTTTTTTGGTTATAGAATATTTCAAGTGTTTCAAAGATACTATTTTATTTTTTATTATGTAAGCATAATACTAGTTTAAGAATTTAGAATCAGAAAAAAAGGAAGACTTGTATTAATACAGATAAATACCTGGTAAATATTGATTTACATTGATTATATAAAGTAATAATAGAAGATTTAATATTGCTAATCAAATCTGAATTTAAGCTGAGCAATTTTAAATAAAACCGCTTTTTTTGAATTCTTGATTTTATTTAATCAAAGAAAGAATATTTTAGGTATACAAAAAAGTTGAATCTCAATTCGTATTTAATGATTATTTTTGATTTTATACAAAAAGTCAACACAAGGCTAATTGCCTGTATGTAAGTAAATTAGATGCTTGGCTTTGAATTCTAAAAAATAATAGAAACAAAAAATTATATCAATACTTTACATAAAGTAAATAATTAATTTAAGGCTAGCTAATTACATCATTACAAATAGTTGGAAAATAAGTGATTACAGCTAATCAAATAAGCAAATTTATGATTTATACAGAAAGAAATTTTTTATTAGCAATTATTGTAACATTGATTTTTGCATGTAATAACTTTCAGGCAAGTGATCAAACAGCTGCGAATAGAAAAACCAAAGTAGAAAGCGAAAAGAGTCGTTCAATTAATTTTGATTTAACCAGGCCAGAGAATAAAATTAAGTTACCGTTTGAATTACAGGAAATTTCTGCACTTTCTTATTATGCTAAAAATGAGCTTATTTGCCTGCACGATGAAAAAGCAGATGTTTTTATTATTAATTATTTAACTGGTGAGGTAGTAAACCAAACTGCATCGGGTATTTGGGGAGATTACGAAGGCATAGAATACATAAAACAAGACCTTTGGCTAACAAGGTCGGATGGAGAATTAACTGAATTTAGAAATTTTAATAAAAAGAACGAAAAAGCCAAGACCTATAAAAACTCTAAAGTTAGCGACAAAAATAATGTTGAGGGATTGGGTTATGATGGTGTGACAAATTCGCTTTTAATGGCTTTTAAAAATAAAGCTGTTCTTAAAGATGAGAAAAAAAATAAGAACATCAGAAGGGTTTATCGTTTTGATTTGAGAACAAAACAAATAGCCAAGCAACCATTCTTAGAAATAAGCCTTGAAGAGCTGGAAAAAAATTATAAAATAAAAAACTTTATGCCATCT
>JBNKJW010000119.1:0-47532 GCA_050291445.1 Bacteroidales bacterium
TGGTTGCAGTAATATCAAATGGGACAGCTGTACTTGGACTTGGTAACTTAGGAGCAATAGCCGGAAAACCGGTAATGGAAGGTAAAGGCCTTTTGTTTAAAATATTTGCCGATGTGGATGTATTTGATATTGAGGTGGAAACAAAAGACATTGACAAATTTGTTGAAACAGTTAAAGAAATTGCACCAACTTTTGGAGGTATCAACCTGGAGGACATTAAAGCACCAGAATGTTTTGAAATTGAGAACAGATTAAAGGAAGAACTTGATATTCCGGTAATGCATGACGACCAACATGGTACTGCCATTATATCAGCAGCAGGTGTTGTAAACGCACTGGAATTAGTAAATAAAAAAATTGAAAATATAAAAATCGTAATCAGTGGTGCCGGAGCTTCGGCAATGGCTTGCACTAAGTTATTAATTTCGCTAGGTGCAAAAAAGGAAAATGTTTTAATGTGCGACAGCAAGGGTGTTATAAACCAAAAACGTAACGGACTAAATAAATACAAACAAGAGTTTATTACAACAAAAAATGTTGACACCCTTGAACAGGCAATAGCCGGGGCGGATCTTTTTATGGGCTTATCAATAAAAGACCTGGTAAGTAAGAAAATGATAAAAAGTATGGCCGATAACCCTATCGTTTTTGCTATGGCCAACCCCGACCCCGAAATAACCTATGAGGATGCAATGGATGCCAGATCTGATGTAATTATGGCTACCGGGCGTTCGGATTATCCCAACCAGGTGAACAATGTTTTAGGTTTCCCATATATTTTTAGAGGAGCCCTGGATGTAAAAGCAACAGCCATAAATGAGGAAATGAAAAAAGCAGCTGTCTATGCTATTGCATCATTAGCAAAAATGGATGTTCCTGAAGATGTTAACGAAGCGTATGATGAAAAAAACCTGAGGTTTGGAAGGGAATATATTATTCCAAAACCTTTAGACCCTCGATTAATCACTGTTGTTTCTCCTGCGGTGGCAAAAGCGGCAATGGAGTCTGGTGTGGCTACCGAACCAATTACAAATTGGGAAGAATACAAAGCAGAACTTGCAAACAGGCTGGGCCTAGGTAACCAACTGATTCGCGAAATGAATGAAAAGGCAAGAAAAAACCCGAAAAAAGTGGTGTTTGCCGAAGCCACCAACTTTAATGTGTTAAAAGCTGCACAAGTTGTTCTGCACGAAGGAATTGCGAAACCTATTTTACTTGGAAATAAAGAGTTGATTCTGGAGCTAATTAATGACAACCAACTTGATTTTGAGGATGTTGAAATTATCAACCCACGCTCGGATGAAGAAAAAGTGCGAAGGGCAAAATATGCTTTGACCCTCTGGGACGATAGAAAGCGTAAAGGCTTAACTTTAGAAGAAACCAAAGAATTATTGTTTAGCCGTAATTATTTTGGAATTATGATGGTTAAAACCGGCGATGCTGATGCCTTTGTTTCAGGAACCACAGTAAGGTACTCTCAAATATTAAAACCAGCCTTGGAAATTATTGGAACAAATCCCAAATTTGATCATGTAGCAGGTATGCATATTATAATGACCAAACAAGGCCCTATATTTTTTGCCGATACCACTGTAAACAGAAAACCAGATACCCAAACCCTGGTTGAAACAACTGTTCTGACTGCTGCTGATGTCAGGAAATTTGGCGTTGAACCCGTCATTGCCATGATATCTTATTCAAACTTTGGTTCTTTAAAAGAAGGAAGCCCTGAAAGAGTTAGAGAAGCGGTTAAAATATTGCACGAAAAATACCCGGAAATTATTGTAGATGGTGAAATGCAGGCCAATTTTGCATTTAACAAAGAAAACAGGGAAAAACATTTCCCATTTTCGAAACTAAGTGGCAAACGAGTTAATACAGTAATTTTTCCTAACCTTAGTAGTGGTAATGCTGCCTATAAAATAATGCAGGAAATTGGTGAGGATGAGGTAATTGGCCCTGTTTTGATGGGGATGAATAAACCAATTCAGGTACTGCAAATTGAAAGCTCTGTAAGAGAAATTGTTTACATGGCTACTATTGCGGTAGTAGATGCAATATGCCTTGAAAAAGGTCAATCATAAATAAGGCATAAGGTATACTGGTGTATTTGTATATTATTAAACGATTGTATAAAATTTACTCAAAAATCAAATAAATACACCAATATACCAATTTCAAATAAACTATTCTTTAGCACCATATGCTAAATCGCCAGCATCTCCCAGGCCTGGTACAATATAGGCCTTGGCAGTAAGCTCATCATCAATGGCACCTACCCATAAGGTGTAGTTTTTCTCAGGTATGTTTTTCTTCAAAAAGCGAACCCCTTCCTTACTTGCAATTATCGAAACAATATGAGTATGAAAGGGTTGTCCCTTTTCCAGTAAGCTTTTGTAGGCCAATACCATCGAAGATCCGGATGCGAGCATTGGATCGGATAGAATCAGGGTTTTGTCAGTGATATCAGGTGCCGAAAGATATCCAAATTGAATATCAAAGCTTCCATCTTTGTGGTATTTTCTAAAAGCAGAAATAAATGCATTCTGGGCTTGATCGAAGTAATTAAGAATGCCATTGTGAAGTGGCAAACCAGCCCGCATAATTGAAGCTACCACAACATTGTTGCATGGAACGGTCATTTCTAGCTCGCCAAGTGGCGTAGTGACCATTTTTGTTTCATATTTCAATTTTTTGCTGATTTCATAGGCAAAAACCTCTCCTATCCGCTCAAGGTTTCTCCTAAACCTCATGCTGTCATTTTGAACTTCAATGTTCCTGATTTCTGAAATAAACTGATTCAATATTGAATTACCAAGTGCTGGAAGATTTATCATATTAGTGTAAAATTGATTTTCTTCAACAAAAATAACATTTAATGGCAGTGTTACCTAATTCTTGATCAGCTTTAGCGGAAAAGGAAGGTTATTAGCCCTTAAGCTTGGATAATGAAATTGGTTGGCTCCAAACCCTTTATAAAACCGGGCAACACTATCAACATTAGAACCCTCAAAATCAAGTATCATGTTACGGTTCGAAAAATCTTTGATAAATTCATCAATTAGCAAAAACATGGCACTTAGCTGTTTTCCTTCATCACTAGATACAGAAAGTATAAAACAAGCCCTGTTATTTGAATACACGAAAAAACCTGCAGCAACCAGTGTATTTTGCTCATTATAAGCCCCATACACATACCCTGACTTGTAGCGGATTGAAGCAGCAAATAACTGTCGAAGGGTATTTAAATGAGCTTCTTTCATCCCGGGAATTCTATCGGAAGCTTTTATCAGGGCAAAAATATCATTAGGCATTAACCCTTTAAGAATAGAAACTTTCTTTTGAATGGCTTTTCTAATATTTCGGATATTGTTTTGCTTGTATTTTCTGAAAATATTCTCGTAGTTTTCGATTAAATCCAACTCGTAATTATTATTTTCCCTAATTGCAAAACCTTTCAGCTTTTCTATTCGATTGTATTTATTCAGGTTTATTTCAATAAACTTATATTTTTTTGGTATGGAATTTAAGAACTGGTAAATTAATGATTCATCAATTTTGTTACACGAAAATATCCCTAATTGCTGAGTAAAGAATGGCTGGAACAGATAACTTACTCCATATTTTTGATTTTGGGTAAGCGGCATAACAGTTTCATAATCACCATACACCAGTGCTTCCCAGTTGGGGCTAACTATATCAAGATACCATGAATAGGCATATACCAACCCGTTAATTGATTTAGCAATGCAATTATCCCATTTTTCGGTCTCAATATTAGCTTGTTTAATATGTCTAAGCTCTATTTTTTGCTTCATCAAGCATTCTTTCATATACATGGCGCCATGTAAAATGTTGATTATTTGAGCCTAATGACTCATTATGCCATAAACTTACAAATAATCCATCTACTTTTTTAATGGAAGTTATAATTTTTTTTATTTTTTTCAAAGCAATTGCCGGAGATGACTTTAAATAATCTCTGAAACAAACATCCATTAGTGCAAATGGGATAAGCTGTAAATTTGTTGACTTATTCGTTTTTAAGTTAAAAAAATAAAATGGTGTGCATGTTCCAGCCCTAAAACCAGGTTGCGAAGCATACCCCATTGAATAATCTGATTTTATACCCGCTTGTATTAAATTATCATACGTTGCAGGAACTTTTAGCATTAAAAAGTGTTGTCTGCTATGCTCAATTTCTTTTTTAATTAATTTTTCAAGTTCATTTTTCTCCAATAATAACTTTTTATAGCTATTATTAGATTGAAATGAAGGATGAAGACCAATTTCGTTACTTTTTGCAATTTTGTTTATCAATGTTTTAAATTGTTTGCTCTTCATCGGGAGGTTTTTATCATACTTTCCATACTCCGAAAAAAGAACAAAATATAAAGTCCTGATATTATATTTCTTCTCAAGAAAATTTAAAAAATCGTAGTTGTCATAAGGATCTCTTTTCATCCCCATCAAAACCTTTATTTTTTCAATCAGTTTCAATGGCGATTTATAGCCAGTTTGTATCACTGAAAGAACAGTTCTTGCAAAACCTTTGTACAGATGAGCATAGGCATTATCAATATCAATAGTTGGTTGAAAACAGAAATTTCGTTTGTTAAAATTCAATTGAGGATATAGTTCTAATAATTTCCTTTTTAGCAGTAGTGCCCAGCTATCAACTACAGGTTCTTCAAGAAAACCATGCTTAAAAGCCAGGCTTTCTTTTGCAGGAAAACGACCAAATTTATCAGCAGTATAAGGTAAATATTCTTCGTACCTACTTACGAGGTAAAATGAAGCTGCAAAAATATCAAAAGGGAAAAATGAATCTACTGAACTACCAAAAAACACCGGAACATTTTCATACTCAAATAAATCGATGGGGATTTTTTTTATTTCATTTTCAAAAAGCAACGAATGAGCTTTTAAAAAGTGTGTTCCTTCTATGGTGTATTCCTGATCATAAATAAACCCAGGTTGTTTTGATTGTTGAAAATATTCAAAATCCGAAGTCAACTTGCAGCCTATTCCTAGTATTTCTTCAAAAATGAAAGAAAAAACATATGTGAGCCTGCTTGAAGATAAGCTACTGTATATTAATATTTTATCATTCAAAAATGGTGCGTATTTTATTTGCTGATAATGTTTTCGTCAGCAAAGCTCAGGTATTCACTATCCGTCACTATTACGTGATCCAATACATTGATATCCATATATTTTGCTGCTTCGTATAATTTTTTTGTGATATCGATATCGCTTTTGCTTGGTTGAATGTTTCCTGAAGGATGATTGTGGCAAAGGACGATAGAAGATGCCAGTTTTTCAATGGCTTGTTTTAAGATAAGCTTTATGTCAATCACTGTTCCGGTAACCCCTCCCTGACTGGTTTTTTGCTTATCAATTATTTTATTGGAACGATCTAAAAAAAGCACCCAGAATTCTTCGTAAGGCAAATCGCCCAAAACAGAAGAAAAAAGTTCAAATACATCTTTACTTGAGGTAATTCTTTCTCTTTCAAGCACCTCTGAAACTTTTCTGCGCTTGCCAAGTTCCATAGCAGCAACAATTGAAATGGCTTTGGCCTCACCGATGCCTTTAAATTTTTGTAAATCACTGATATTCAATCTACCCAATCTATTTAGATTATTCCCAACACTGGCCAAAATTCTTTTCGAAAGCTCAACGGCACTCTCATTTCTACTACCAGAGCCAATTAAAATAGCAATCAGTTCGGCGTTTGAAAGACTCTGCATTCCTTTTGCCAGCAGTTTCTCTCTGGGCCTGTCCTCAATATCCCAATTAGGAATAGATAAATTGTTTTCCATACCAATAATTTAAAAACGAATATAGGGTATTTTTTGTTAATGTAAGAAATTGGTAATGGTATCAATTTACGGTTTAAAAAGCAGAGGTGCTCGGCTACTTTAAAAAAGTTTATGAAATAAAAATGGTTGCTAATTTTTCAATAATTTAAATAACTTTGAAAATGGTAGTTAATTGCAATATAGTGTTTTATTATGGGAAAAATAAAAAATAGCTGGTTTAGTTTATTTAAGGGTTATAATGCTGATGAAAAGCTTATTTCAGTATTTTGGCAAAAAATTAGTGCAGCCTATTCAGAAAAAGGGCGTTTTTATCACACACTTGCCCATATTTCTCAAATGCTTGATTTGAGCAAGAACTACTCTGATAGATTACTGGATATTAGTAATATTATGTTGTCTATCTTTTATCATGATATTGTTTATTCAGCCACAAAGAATAATAACGAAGAGAAAAGTGCTGATTTAGCCACAGAACATTTGGGAAAATTAAAATTCCCTACAGAAAAAGTTGAAAAGTGCAGAAAATACATACTGGCCACAAAAAACCATTCCAACCCAACGCAAGATTCTGATTTAGATTTTTTTCTTGATTTTGATCTTGAAAAATTGGGCGCCCACTGGCCTGAATATGAGGAGTATACTAAACAAATTAGGCAAGAATACAAAATATACCCCAAGCCACTCTACAACAAAGGTCGAAAAAAAGTGCTGGAACATTTTTTAGCAATGGATAGGATATATAAAACGGATATTTTTATTGAACAATATGAAAACCAGGCGAGGGAAAATTTGAAAAAGGAACTTTCCATGCTTCAATAAAGTTACCTTGATTGATATTTTGAGCTATTTTTTAACTTTTCTAAATACCAAATTACATAATTGCAAAACTCTTTGTATTGGCCTTTCTTATTTTTGTTTGTATAAACTTCAATTAGTTTCTCAAAGTGCCTAACATTCCAGTCTTGAATTGGATGTGTTTTCTTCAATAAATTAATCGCTAGATCTGCAGCAGATTTTCTTAAATCTACTAACTGCTGGTTATTTAAGTTCAAAATTTCGTTTACATCCTTTTCAACAAATTTATTATTCGAAACTGATAATATTTCCCCACTTATACTAAAAGTTATTAACGACTCACAACCATGATCGGTTGGAATTAAACTACTCAACTCAATATTCTTCTTACTTTTATCACAATGTTCGTTACCACCGAAATTCCCATTACAAACACCTACCATGTTTTTAAAATCAAGATCCTTTGATGGATATTTTTTTTGAGGAAGAATATGCTCTACCTCAATTCTGGGTTTGTTCAAACTTCTGCTTTGTTTAAGGCTAATTCTCTGCATGCAATACGCGCAAATTTCACCTTGTTCCCAAAGTAACACTTTTTTTAAAGCATGATTTGTATCAACAAACCCACTATAAGTTGCATTATCAGTTGTATTTCTGTACTCTTTTAATATCTCAGGTTCGTTTTTTATTGATTTATCAATATATTTCATTCTATTGTAACAATTCAATCTGTCCCTGAATACGTTTAATTTCAATATCTTGTTCACCCATATCAATGGTTAACTCATTAAGTTTTCGCTGAGCCTTTTCTATTTCATCATTGTCTATTAGGTGGTATATTTCATTAATTTTTTTTTGATAATCATCAGGTCGTTTAGTTACATTAAATAAATCATATAATATTGAGTTAACATCGCGACCCAGAGTATGTGGAACATATTCTTTGAAATGAAAATTCTCAATAATTTTAATGTTTTCTTTAGGAACATGTGTAATTACCTGAGGAGAATGAGTTGTTATAATAAATTGAACCCTAGGAAATATCTTCTGTAATTCGGGAACAATCCTTCTTTGCCACTGAGGGTGCAGATGTTTTTCTATTTCGTCAATTAGTACTATTCCTTGAAAGTTGAGAAGATCTTTCTTACTTGATTTAAAAGAAACAACAAAATAACTGATGATTTTTCCAATAATATCAATAATTCTTTTTTCACCATCAGAGAGGTGCGAAAAATTTAAATATTTATTGTCTTTTTCAAAAACAGGAGTAATGGTTTTAAAATTCTCTGCAATTATTGCGGTTAATGATATTCCTGTGAATTTTTTTATTGCAGACTCTACAGCTTTCTTTAGTGAATATTCAAATTTTTTGTTCTTGCTTTCCAAAAAACTCTCAAATAAAACTAATTCTTTATACCAATTAATAAAATCCTTGGCATCTGGAACATAACTAGATTTAAAGAACAAAAAAATAGGGACTGTACCTTCCGTTTTTTTCTTAAAAAAAACATCTTTCAAATTGATTAAAAATTCTGTTTTCGATGGGAAAATATATTTTGTTGTGGGTTTTGAGTTTATTTCTTTTGATCTTGTAAACTGCCAGATAAAATTATAATCGTTAGATGTAGTTATGCTTATTTCACATTCAACGCTATCAGCATTAATATTAATATCGTCAAAAGTTAAATGAGATCTTTTCACTCCATTAATATTGTAGTCAATTTCAGTCAGTAGTTTCCCAAGTCCTTCCAAAACCGATGATTTACCAGCACCATTTTCACCAATCAAGACCCATAGTTTTTTTTCACTGAATTTTATTTCAGTATCAATAAAACCTTTGAAATTTTTGAATATAAGTTTATCTATTTGCATATTACTACATAAAAAAGTAGATACTTGATGTACAAAATTAATACAGATTATTGTTATTCAAAGAATTTTGCAATTTAAGTATCTTTGCCCAAAATTTAGTTTGTGGAAAAATTACTTTGTATCAATAACAATTGCACCGATCCTTATTTTAACCTGGCCACTGAGGAATATTTATTAAAAAACAGGCAGGAAAACATCTTCATGCTATGGCAAAACAAACCTACTGTTGTGGGCGGAAAACATCAAAACATACACGCAGAAATAAATCATAATTATATTGCTGAAAAAAATATTAACGTTGCACGAAGGCTTTCAGGAGGTGGAACAGTTTATCACGATTTAGGGAACCTTAATTTTACCTACATAATGACTGGTGAAGAAGGAAAAATGGTGGATTTTACCAAATACACAGATGATATTTTACAGGTATTAAATAATTTAGGAGCAAAGGCCGAAAGAAATAAGCGCAATGACCTGATTATCAACAATAAAAAAATATCTGGAAATGCAGAACACATTTTTAAAAGGCGGATAATTCATCATGGAACTTTGCTATTTAATTCAGATTTAAATGTTCTAGATGAGGCCATAAAAGTAAAAGAAGGAAAATACACCGATAAGGCAGTGCAATCGGTGCGAAGCAAAGTAACCAACATTCTTCCTCACTTAAACGCTGAAATAAATATGGATGAATTTAGGTTAGAGTTGATAAATTATGCTTTACAGAAGTATCAAAATGCCAGTCAATACCAATTATCAGAGAATGAAAAGCTGGAAATTGAGCAATTAAAGCATGAAAAATACATTACATGGGAATGGGTTTATGGATATTCGCCAAAGTACATTTTAAAAAAGAAAATGGAAAAGCCCGAAGGCGTGTTAAATATTGAACTTTCAATAAAAAAAGGAATTGTAACCGAAGCTAGATTTTCAGGAAATCTTCTGAATGAAACACAATGCGAAAAACTCAGTTCTGTTTTAATTGGCGAAAGGCACGATAAGGGCAACTTTCAAAACATCTTAATGCAATTAACTCATAGTAAGCACATTGAAGGCGTTGATTTAGATAGGATGCTCAATCATCTATTTTAACTTTGTTGAAGTTGATTACTCCAGCTTAATAAAACAAGAAAATAGTTTATGAAAGTATTGCTTTTTTATCTTTGTGAAATTTAGTGTCTTAGTGATTTAGTAGCTAAATTTCCTTGCCACAAAGGCACCAAAACACAAAGATTCACTAAAATAACACATAGTAATAAACTAATTATATTGAGAAAAGTGAATAAATACGTCATCATAGTTGCAGGAGGTAAAGGAAACCGTTTTAAGAGCGAGCTTCCGAAACAGTTTTTTCAGCTAGGGGATAAACCTATTTTAATGCACACCATAAAAGCCTTTTTTAAATATGAACCAAGGCTTGAAATTATTGTTGTTTTGCCTTCAGATCAAATTGATTTCTGGAAAGAATTATGTTTAAAGTACAAATTTAATATTGCGCATAAAGTTGTAGCAGGAGGAAAAGCCCGTTTTCATTCAGTAAAAAATGGCTTGGCTCTGATTGATAAAAATGGAATTGTTGGAATTCATGATGGTGTAAGGCCTTTGATTGACAAACAAACCATTAAGAACTGCTACCTAATTGCAGAACAAAGAGGTAATGCGATTCCAGTGGTTGATTTGGTTGATTCAGTGAGAAAAGTGAATGAAAATGGCTCAAATAAAATGGTTGATCGCTCAAAATACAAATTGATTCAAACACCACAAGTATTTAAAAATGAGCTTATTTTGGCAGCCTATTCGCAAAAATATCGTAATTCGTTTACCGATGATGCCAGTGTACTTGAGGCTTATGATAATTCAATAATTAACCTGGTAGAAGGAAACCGACAGAATATAAAAATTACCACGCCAGAAGATTTGATTTATGCAGAGGCTATTTTAGAAAGCAGAAAATGATAGGACACGGTTGACAATGATTTAGCAGATTACAACGGATTTTTTTTCGTCAGGGTGTGACTTGCTATGTTAAAAAAATAAAGTCCCTTAACCACAAAAATTAGCTTCGCATAGTACTTCATATTTCATAAACGAACAAGTTTGTAGATAATATGGGTATAATAAATTGGAGTTTTACTTTAAAAAAAATATTTTTGCCCACCAATTGAAGCCAACTAACAACAAAAACCATGTTCTATTCTAAAAAAACGTTATTGTTCCTTTTCTTTAGCGTTTTACTGGCATTTACTTTAACTGCCCAAAGCCACAAAATTGCAAAAGGTTATATTTCAAATGAAACGAATGACAAACCTTTACCTTATGTTCATATACAAATAAAAGGAACAGGCATTGGCACCATATCTGATAAAAATGGTCATTTTTTATTAAAAATACCATCTGCTTATTTCGATAAAAGACTATTGGTATCCTACATTGGCTACGAATCTTTTGAAACTGAAATAAAAAGCATAAAAAAAGCACTGATAGTAAGGCTTAAACCTGCTGATTACCAAATAGGTGAAGTAATAATTATGCCCGACAGTACTTTGCTCACTTTTTTAGAAAAAGCCTTTAAAAAAATCCCTGAAAATTACCCTGATTATCCTACAAGATTAACTGGCTTTTACCGAGAAGCTGTTAAATCTGTTAATAATGAGTATACATATTTTGCTGAGGCAGTTACAAAAACATACAAAAACAGTTATAATAAAAAGGGTGTGCAAGGCCAGGTAAAAATCTTAAAGTCACTTGTGAATGAATTTCCTAAAATTGATTCGTTGCCAATACGGTTTTATGGTGGTGTTTTTGAAGCCAGTGATGGCGACATTATTTTTAACAGAGGAAGTTTTATTAACCCTAAAAACTTTAAAAACTACCACTATGCCTTAGATGGGATAACCAAATTTAATGGTAACGATGTTTACATTATAAGTTTTGATACAAAAAATGACAGCTTAAATGGCTCAAGGGAAGGAAGATTTTATTTAGATAAAGCCTCCCTAGCCTATTTGTTTATTGAATACCAATTAACACCCCAGGGCCTAAAAAGCCTAAGTGCTAATATTTCTGTACGTAGGAATGTTTTAAAACTGGAAAAGACGATCAACTATTTCAAAGTTGATGATAAATGGCACTTTAAACATAGTAAGTCAACAGAGCATTTTAAAAAAGGAAGCAATATAACCTGGGTGAAAGAAGATGAATATCTTACAACAAAAATCCAAACTGACAGCGTAAACCCCACACCTTTAAATGAAAGACTTGAATATGGTGATGTTTTTTCGGAAAAAGCAAAAAGTTATCAAACCGAAGATTACTGGGAAGAATACAATGTTCTAAATAAAGACAGTTTACTGGATAAACAGTTAAAGTTGTTGTATGATACTGCCCAATCAAAAAAACTTTTGACCCAAAAAGTGAAACGCAAAAAAAATAGTAAATCTAGGTTGATTAGTATTCTTTCAAGATTAGGAATGAGTTATGGGGTTTCATATGTTGCTCTAAACGCTCCAAAAGGTGAATACTCTATCAATTACAACAATCTTTTTAATATTGCTCAGGAATTTGATAATGATGACTATATCATAAGCTATTCAACCTTCATAAGCTATAGCCTTAATCATCGATGGAGTATCTGTTTTTCGAGTCAAGAGGCATTTTCAAAAAAGGTATTACTGAACTCCTATAATTTTGGCCCATCCTATCGGTTTTTACTGGCTAAAAAGGGTAAACCAATTTCACTTTACATAAGTACTTATGCCTCATACAATAAATTTGGCAGGACTTTTTCAACCATTGATAATGAAACAAATTTTGATTTTGCTGGTAAAAAAATCAGTGCGAACCGACTTCAAGCCAGTATTGGTTATGAAACATTTGGTCTGAAACCAGGTATTAGCATAGAATATCCTTTAAAAAGGCGTTTGTTCCTTAGACTTTCAGGAAATTACTATTTACCATTACACACAAAAGAAAAACTCTTTTTGAAAGAAAAAGCAGGCTTCTTTTTAACAAGAAAAAAAGCAGGTTTACCACTAAGTGATGATGGAATTGAAGTTGCTTTTAATGGTGAACCAACAAATAAAAGTCATTTTAGTGTTAGTAATTACTCATTTGGTATTGGACTGATAATGAGGCTCTAACGAAAAAATCGAATTATTAGCAACGTATTTTGAAACCATCACTTTTTTGCTAAACTTTTTGTTCGCAAAACTTGGCAAGTTATTTATTTGTATTGCAGCGCCCTGATTATGTTACAAACTTAGCAAGTCCAAAAGACTTACTAAGTTCCAGTTTCTAATTTCTGTTACGGCATCTTATAAATCACCGTATTAATATTCATACCTGCCCCAACAGATACCATAACAATGTTTTGACCAGATTTCATCTCATGCCCATTCATTTCTTTCTTCATAATTAAATCATAAAGAATTGGTACCGTAGAAACGGAGTTGTTACCAAATTTTGCAATAGTCATTGGCATAATATTTTTTGGAATGTCCTTTTTCTCATACAAGCTAAACAACCTTGCAAGCATTGCATCATCCATTTTTGCATTGGCTTGATGTATTAAAACTTTACTAATATCTTCAATACCCAGCCCTGCTTTTTCAATCGTCGCCTTTACTAATGGTGGTACATTATTTAGTGCATAAACATATAGCTTTCGACCATTCATTTTAATATAGCGTTCACCATTAGCTATTTCAGGGTTGTATGATCCACCCATTTTTAGCAAATAGGCATACCCCACAGCATCTGTACGCGTTTTATGTGCTAAAATTCCTACTGGTTCTTCGCTTTCAGCAGCTTCAAGCACAACCGCTCCTGCTCCATCAGAAAAAATCATGCTGTCGCGATCGTAAGGGTCAGTCACCCGGGAAAGAGTTTCAGCTGCAATTACTAAAATACGTTTAGCATCGCCTGATTTTATATAATAGTCTGCCTGGATTAAAGCTTGCACCCAACCTGGGCAGCCAAATGGTAAATCGTAAGCAACGGTATCCGGATTTGAAATGTTTAGGTTCATTTTCACCCTGGATGCCAGGGTTGGCAGAATATCAACTTGTTTGTGCTGAGCATCAACATCGCCAAAATTATGGGCTACTATAATGTAGTCAAGGCTTTCTTTATCAATTCCCGATGAATTTAAAGCATCTTCAGCCGCAAAAGTACCCAAATCGGAAGCCAAATGTTCTTTATTGGCATACCTTCTTTCTTCAATTTCGGTTATTTCCTTAAATTTTTCAACTATTTCCTCTCCAGAACGTTCAATTTTCCCCCCGTTTTCTTCAAAAAAGTCTTGTTTTATAAAATCCTCATTCTTAACAATATTGGTAGGAATAAAACTTCCCGAAGCAGTAATAACTGAATAGATTTTCTTTCCCATTTATTAATTATTTATGCACCAAAACATCTCAAAACTATACCCAGCCCAAAACATAATGGCAATTATTCAACTTCAGACTAAAATAAAATCTTCAAAGAGTAGTTTTCCACTCTTTGAAGATTGGGCATAAGTATTTTAAATATCGAGTTTGTTATAAGGTTGACATTAGCTCTTAACAGCCTTAATACCAGGAAGTTCTTTTCCTTCTAGGAATTCTAATGAAGCACCTCCACCAGTAGAAATGTGGCTCATTTTTTCAGCCAATCCACTTTGGTTAACAGCTGCAACAGAATCGCCACCACCAATAATAGAAATAGCATCAGAATCGGCCACCGCCTGACAAACTCCAAATGTTCCTTTTGCAAAGTTTGGCATTTCAAAACATCCCATTGGGCCATTCCAAACTACTGTTTTGGCTTTAGCAATTTCTTCAGCGTAAAGCTTAATGGTTTCAGGACCAATATCTAAAGCCATTGTTCCATCAGGAATTTCAAGACCAACAACCTCTATGTTGGCATCATTATCAAATTTATCAGCAGCTAAGTTATCTACAGGTAGCATAAATTTAACACCTTTTGCTTCTGCATCTGCTAATATTTTCTTAGCAGTGTCAACCAGCTCTTCTTCTACTAACGAATTGCCTATTTTATGACCCTGAGCTTTATAGAATGTATAAGCCATTCCACCACCAATCAAAATAGTATCTACCTTTTCGATAAATGATGTAAGTACTTCTAGTTTACCAGAAACCTTTGCACCACCAACTATTGCAACAAATGGTTTTACAGGGTTGGCAACAGTTTCACCTAAAAACTTAATTTCTTTCTCTAACAAGTAACCTGGCATTTTAACATCAACGTAGTCAGCTATAATAGCTGTTGAAGCATGCGCACGGTGGGCAGTCCCAAAAGCATCATTAATATACACATCGGTTCCTTCTGCCAGTTTTTTGGCAAAATCAGGCATCGCCTCTTTATCTTTATTCTCAGCTTTGTAAAATCGTAAGTTTTCAAGTAATAAAACTTCACCCATTTGCAATGCTTTTTTTGCTTCTAATGCTTCGGCACTAACACAATCATCAACAAATTTAATTTCTTTACCACCTAAATGAGTAGATAAAGAAGGAATAACATGTTTCAAAGAAAACTTCTCCTCGGGCCCATCTTTAGGCCTACCTAAATGAGACATTAACACAACCGCACCACCATCACTCAATACTTTGTTAATAGTTGGTAACGCACCTATGATACGTGTGTCGTCTGTAACTTTAAAATTAGCATCTAAAGGAACATTAAAATCTACACGAATAATTGCTTTTTTGCCTGCAAAATTAAAATTGTCAATCAATGGCATGATAAAATGGATTAAATATTAATATTTTAAAAGTCGCCCAAAATTAAGAAATAATTGTGATATAAGGCCTGAAAAAGCTTTAAATTAACAAAAGAATAAACAAATAGGTGTTATTTTCCTTTTTTCAGCAATTGAAAGTTAAGTAGTTAAGGTCGTACACTCATTTTTATTTTAGATACATCTATGTTATGAAACAGAACTTTCAAGAACACTTTTATTCAGAAAACGCTGAATGGCTTTTTTCTGAAAAAGTGAAAATTGCAGGTTTTTTATATTTTTGTGCCTTAGTTTAAATAAACAAGGAGGATGCAATTTAAAAAAATAATAGGGCAAAAAGAGGTTATCAATAGGTTTATACAAACTGTTCAAAAAAACAGAATAAGCCATGCCCAATTATTAAACGGACCTGAAGGTACAGGCAAGTTGCAATTAGCAATAGCCTATGCACAATACGTTTCGTGCACCCAAAGAACCGAAAAGGACTCCTGCGGTGTTTGTCCCTCGTGCAAAAAATATGAGAAATTAATTCATCCTGATTTACATTTTGTTTACCCGGTTGTAAGGACTAAAAAATTTGACAAACCTGTAAGCGATAACTTTATTACCGAATGGCGAGACTTTCTGCTGAATAATGATAAGCTACGCTTAAACATTTGGCTGGAGAAAATGGGAAATGAAAATTCGCAGGCAGGAATTTTTGCCCACGAGAGTGGTGAAATAATCAGAAAGTTAAGCTTGAAAACTTTTGAGGCTGAATATAAAATTATGATTATTTGGCTACCCGAGAAGATGAACCCCGCATCGGCCAACAAATTGCTGAAAATGATTGAAGAGCCTCCTTCAAAAACCTTGTTTCTGCTGGTTTCTGATTTTCCTGAACAAATTATCAATACGATTCGATCGCGCTCTCAATTTATAAAAATCCCAAGAATTGATAATGAAAGCATAATTCAGCACCTAATCTGGACACATAAACTCGAAAAGGATAAGGCTGAACATATTGCCAAAATTTCAAACGGCAGCCTTTTTAAAGCCCTTGATTTATTACAGGCTGGCGAAATTGAAAAGTACAACTTTAAAATGTATGTTGAAATTATGCGCCTTTGCTATTCTGCAAAGGTAATTGAAATTACTGCCTGGGTTGATGAAATTTGTAAGTTGAGCCGCGAACAACAAAAAAACTTTATTAGTTATGCATTACGAATGTTCAGGGAAAATTACATTTTGAATTCTATGAATGGTAATTCAACTGATTTAAACGGACTTAATGATGAAGAAAAGGGTTTTTCGACAAAATTTTTTAACTTTATCCACACAAATAATATCTCAAGTATTTCAAAGGAATTTAACCTTGCATACAAGCATATTGAAAGAAATGGGACAGGAAAGATCATATTTTTAGATCTTTCGTTGAAGTTGGTGAAATTGCTGCGTGTGAAGGCGGCATAGGAAGGTTTTACCTTCCTGTTAATTACTTAAAAACAAAAAAATGGCATGCGATATAGATTACACCAGGGGTTGTAATACTCTGGATGACAACTCGGTAAATTGCACTACACGCATGTGTAGTAAATTAAAGGTTTATGATTGGCTTCAAGATGTTCCTGAAGGGACTCAGATAAACGATATTGTTGAAATCAGGTTTAAGAATACTAGAAAAGATTTTTATAAAAATGTTAATGGCCTTAATTTAAAAATTGGCGATGTGGTTGCTGTTGAGGCTTCACCAGGACATGATATTGGCACCGTTTCATTAACCGGACAACTGGTTTATAATCAACTAAATAAATACAAAGTTTCTCCAAGTATTGAGTTTAAAAAGATATACCGAAAGGCAAAACCGGCAGATGTAGAAAAATGGAAAAATGCAATTGCACGCGAACCATATACAATGTTAAGATCAAGGCAAATAGCTGAAGATCTTAAGCTAAATATGAAAATTGGTGATGTAGAATTTCAAGGTGACGGTACAAAAGCAATTTTTTATTATATAGCCGACGAGCGTGTTGATTTTAGGGAATTGATTAAGGTTTTTGCCGAGCAATTCAAAATAAGAATTGAAATGAAACAAATTGGTGCCCGACAGGAAGCTGGCCGCATAGGTGGCATTGGTTCTTGTGGAAGAGAGCTCTGCTGCTCTACATGGATCACTAATTTTGTTTCGGTCACAACAGTTTCTGCCAAAGCTCAGGAGCTCTCATTGAATCCACAAAAGCTGGCCGGACAATGTGGTAAACTAAAGTGCTGCTTAAATTATGAATATGATTCATACATTGATGCCCAAAGCGATTTTCCTAATACAAACATTGTATTAGAAACAAAAAATGGAAAGGCCTATCATCAAAAAACAGATATTTACAAACGAACCATGTGGTACTCGTTTGATGAACATTCGGCGATTAATCTTACTGCTGTTGAGGTAGAGAGAGTAAAAGAAATAATCAAGCAAAACAAAAAAGGTATTGCGGTTGAAAAACTAACCGAAAATAATGAACCGCAATTGAATGATATTTTAGGCTTTGAAGACCTGGAAAAGAACCTCAAAAACCTTAATAAGAATAATCGGAACAAAAGGAGAAAAAAAAGACCCCAAAGGAGAAAAGCTGGGAATAAGCCAACCAATGAAAACCGACCCAAAAAAAATAGTCAAAAACCACAATCTTAATACTAAATGGAGAACCACTTATTAAAAAATGCCGGGCTATGCATTGGTGCATTTTTGTTAATCTTGTTGTTGAGTTCGTGTTCAAAAAACTATTTTTACAGCTCAGCAATTGAAATACCCAACGAAGTTTGGAGTAGTGAAAAAGTTGCCATTTTTGAGCCAGAAATTACCGATACAAGCAGGAATTTCAATATAATATTAACCATCTCAAATACAGACGATTACAAATACAGCAATGTCTGGCTATTTGTAAAAACTATTTCGCCTGACGGAGTTTCGCAAAAAGACACCCTGCAATATTTAATGGCTGAAGAAAGTGGAAAGTGGTTGGGAAAAAAGAGTGGTGAAAACTATGAGCAAATGCTGTACTTTAAAAATTTAATCCGGTTTCCTAAAAGCGGAAAATATATCATTGAAATACAACAAGGAATGCGTGATATTGAATTAAAAGGTATAAACAAGGTGGGGATTTTGCTCGAAGAAGTAAATCAAAATTAAACAAGAACGTGGGGAAAGGTAAACTTAAAAGATTTCAGGAAAACGAAGGGTTTAACCATGTTTTTCAACCCGGTTTTAAAGAAATTTATCAAAAAGACTATCAATTAAAAGGAAAATGGGGTAGTGAATTTTTCCAAAATAATAACCCTATAGCAGTAGAACTTGGATGTGGAAAAGGCGAATACACAGTAGGCCTTGCAGAAAGAAACCCTGAGAAAAACTTTATTGGGGTTGACATTAAAGGCGCAAGGCTATGGCGTGGTGCAAAAACAGCCTACGAAAAAGAAATGAAAAATGTTGCTTTTGTAAGATGTACAATTGATTTAATTGATTCTGTATTTGCCCAAAATGAGGTTAGTGAAATATGGTTGACATTTTCAGATCCACAGCCCAAAAGAATAAAAAAACGTTTAAGCTCCTCCAATTTCCTTAATAAATATAAAAACTTTCTGAAAAATGAAGGTACTATCCATATAAAAACCGACAGCAGGCTTTTATTTGAATATAGTTATGCGCTTGCCAAAGAAAACAATTTTTTCATTACCTTTATGAGTAGGGATGTATATGAAGAAAAGACGCTTCTTCCTGAACCTGTTACTGGTATACAAACTTTTTACGAAAACCAGTTTTTAGAGAAAGGAAGTAAGATTCATTTTCTTGAATACAAGATTCATGGAAAATATCCGTTTATTGAACCAGAAAAGTTTAACGAAACCGAAGCCATAAAGTACAAATAAAATTGTCGACACTAGATCCAAAAAACAAACCACTAAAGCGAATTGGTACTTTGCTAAGAAAGTATTCTCGTAAAATTGTTTTTACGATAAATATTTTTTCAGTTGCTGCTATATTACTTTCTTATCTTTCAACCTACATAAGTCCTGTCGACTTTTATGGATTTGCTTTTCTTGGGCTGGTTTATGCCTTTTTGCTGCTAATCAATGTCCTCTTTGTCATTTTTTGGCTATTGCTTAAATCAAAAAAGTTTTTGGTATCGCTTGTAGCAATTTTGATTGGTTGGAATTTTCTAACAAGTTTTTTTCAGGTTAGTTTTAACAAAAATGTAATTGAACATAACGAACAAGAAATTAAACTTTTAACCTATAATGTTCGCGTTTTTAATAGGTGGAACTGGTCTAAGGAAAAAAACCTTGGCATGAAAACAATCAATTATATTAAAAAAACAGGCGCTAACATAGTGTGCCTTCAAGAGTTTTATTCCGATGATTCAAATGGAAAAAATGCTACTGATTCAATTATAAGCAATTCCGGATTAAAATATGCCCATATTTCATATGCAACTAAACAAAACAGAACTTTCCATTATGGTATAGCAACCTTTACCACCTACCCTATTATTAATAATGGGAAAGTTAAACTGAAACAAGACGAAAATTTTTGTATTTACAGTGATTTGCTTATTGCTGAAGATACAGTAAGAGTTTATAACCTCCATCTTGAATCCATCCATTTGGGGTATGATGATTATCATTTGATTGAAAACATCAATACTACGGATACAATTGATGTAAAAGGCATCAGGAGTATTTTATCAAAACTAAAAAGAGGGTACCAGAAAAGGGCAAGACAGGCCGATGTTATAGCAGCACATATTGAAACTTGTGAATACCCGGTAATTATTTGTGGCGATTTTAATGACACACCTGTTTCCTACGTTTATAAACGCCTGTCAAACAAACTGATGGATGCGTTTTGCCTGTCGGGTAACGGAATTGGAAGTACCTACATTAATAAGTATTCAACCTTTAGAATCGACTTTGTACTGCACTCAGGTATGCTGCTTTCTTTTAATCATCAAACACCACGTGTTGAGTTTTCAGATCATTACCCGGTGCTCTGCTCTCTGATACTAAAGAAGTAGACTAAAAACGAAAAAGCACCAGATCACTTTCCATCTCTCCTCGCTATCGTTAATATAGTGAATATCAGTATTTTAAAATCCAAATACAGAGACATGTTTTTTATATAGATAATATCAAACTTTAAACGCTGCACCATTTCTTCCACGTTTTCGGCATAACCAAACTTCACCTGCCCCAATGAGGTAATTCCAGGTTTTGCCTTTAATAATAACCGAAATTCAGGAGCCTGTTCGATGATTTTATCAATATAATACTTTCTTTCGGGTCGTGGGCCAACAATTGACATATCGCCCCTGAAAACATTAAAAAACTGCGGAATCTCATCCAACCTGGTTTTACGCATAAAATGTCCAAACCTGGTAATTCTTGGATCAGCAGAAGAAGAAAGCTCCGGCCCGTTTTTTTCAGCATCTTTAAACATTGATCGGAATTTGTAAATAGAAAACTCCTTGCCGTGCAAACCTACCCTTGGTTGTTTATAAAAAATCGGCCCTTTTGAAGATAATTTTACTCCAATAGCAGTAAACAAATACAAAGGTGAAAAAACAGTAAGGAAAAGAAAAGCCACCACTTTATCGAACAATAATTTAAAATTCTTTTCCCAAACAGGCATTAACTCCGTAGTAATATGCAACAAAGGGCTTCCTTCAATTAAAGAAAGCTCTGTTTTGCCAATTAATATTTCAAACAAATCCGGGATTGTCTTTATATTTACACTGTACCTTTGCAAATGGGTTACTATCTTTTCAAATTCTTTATGTTCATTTGATTCAATAGCAATAATTACCTCTTCAATTTTATTTTTGTGTATTATTTTCTTGAGATCTTCAAATTGTCCCAAATTATTACAAAACCTTTCAAGTTCAGGGTTAACTTCATCATAAATACTAACAAAGCCCGTAAATTTATAACCCGCAGATTTTTTGTGCCCCGAAAAAGCCTGAAGAAGCTTTAAGGCTTTTCCATTGCTTCCAATTAATAAGGTGTTAAACCCAAGCCTTCCATCCCGTATTTGTTTGATTGTTCTTGTAGTTAATATATTACGAGGTAAATAGGTTAGGATAAAATGCACCGATAATAGTGTTGCAAATGAATAGTAATAGTCTCTGTAACTTGAAATAATATCATCAAGCACAAGGGTGAAGAATAAAAAAACTACGCCTATAATCGAAAAAACTAGTGTGTGACTAAATTCCTGGAGTCGCGATTTTCGATAAATATTATTGTAATACCCACTAAAATAATAAATTAGTAACCAAAAAATGCCCACAACCATAGTGCTTATAACCAACGTAGAGCTAAACTCCAGCTTAATTTTTGTACCGTAAACCGAAGACTCTATAAAAACTTTCCTGAAAAAGTTAAATAAAACCCATCCAAGGCAAGCACTTACAAAATCAAAAATAATATATCTTATGGTATGGGTCTTTTTATTCATAATTAATTCTGTGTTACAGAAGAATTTGCAAAAATATTATTTTAACCATAGCAGGCTGACTAAACTGCTTACTTTTTTGGCTAACTTTCAAAATTATTGCATCAAACACAATAAACTTTAAACTTTTATGGTATTAAAAGATATCTTAAGTCAAAATTTTATCGTTAGTAATAATAACTTGCTTTTTTACAAATAATTATTGTTTTTATATATTTTTGTTCCAAATTATAACCTTTACACCATTTTGAAAGCAAACCAGCAAAATAATTATATTTTAAAAAAATGGCACATTATTGCCTTAGCAATATTGATCTTGCCATTACTTCCAACAGCTTGTTCAACAAAAAAAAACACCAGAACAACAAGAGCCTATCATAATCTTACATCGCGCTATAATGTTTATTTCAATGGCAATGAAAGTTTAAAGTCGGGCCAATTAAAACTAAAAAAAACATACAAAGAAGATTACTCCAAAATATTACCCATTTTTAGATATGAAGACAAAGAGGTTGCTAACTTTGTTGCCTCTGAAATGGATCGTACAATAAAGAAATGTGCAAAAACTATCAAAGTTCACTCAATCACGGTTAAACCAAAAACAAATAAAAAAAAGCTGACCCGCGAAGAACAAGCATTCATGGCTAAGGCAGAATACTGTAAATGGATAGATAATGCCTACCTGCTTATGGGAAAGGCACATTTCTATAAAAGAGAACTTGAAACTGCAAAGCAAACATTTCTTTTGGTTGTTAATAAGTATAAAAGCGAAGACTCTAAATACCAGGCAATGCTCTGGTTGGCAAAAACTTATGTTGAACTTGGAGAGTTTAAAAACGCTGAAAATGTGTTAATTGACTTGAGAAAAGTGAAAAAATATGATAGAGAATATAAACTTCAAATGGATTTGCTGAATGCCTCGATGTTTATGAAACAAAAGAAATACACCGAAGCAGCAAACAAACTAAAACTTGCAACAGAAAACGAAAAAAAGAAAAAGGAAAAAACCCGGCATCTATTTATCCTGGCACAGATATATCAGTTTAATGAAAAATATAAACTGGCAGAGGAACATTATAAAATTGTCATAAAAAGAAATCCCAACTATGATATGACTTTTATGGCTAAAATTAACCTGGCCGAAATCTTTGAGAAAAGTGGAGGAGATGCCAAGGAGCTAAAAAAACAACTTAAAAAAATGGCCAACGATGATAAAAACATCGATTATCTTGACCAAATTTACTATGCCTTGGGTAAAATTGAGCTGAACGAAAAAAATGATGAAAAAGCCATTGAATATTTTACTTTATCAGCACAGGCTTCTTCCTCAAACAAAACCCAAAAAGTAAAAACCTATTTGGCTTTAGCAGATTATTACTATAGCAAATCTAATTATAAACTTGCTGAACCCTACTATGATAGCACATCGACCTCTATTGAAAGCTCATTTCCTGATTATGAAAGGCTTTATCCTCAAATTAGCAGCAGAAAAGAACTTACCCACAATTTAAATGTTGTTGTAACAGAAGACAGCTTACAGTTTATGGCCAAAATGCCCGAAAATGACCGTAACAGAATTGTTGATGGTATTATTCAAAAGATTGTTAAGGAAGAACGGGCGCAACTAGAACTTGCAAATACAAATAAAGGTTTTGACCCCTTTCAGGATATTAACCCCACTAGAAATACCAACCCGGTTCAAGGTGGAAAATACTATTTTTACAACCCATCAACTATTAGTTTGGGCATGACAGAATTTAAAAAAAGATGGGGCGACAGAAGACTTTCAGACAATTGGCGAAGAAGTAATAAGCAAATTGTTTCTGAAGAAAATGAAGTACCGGATGAAAATAAAGAAAACAATGAAGAGAGTGATAGTGTAAAAAATGAAGAGACAAAAGTAACCAATGTAAAATCACGTGAATATTATCTTCAAAATCTTCCGATGACTGAAGAAAAACTTGCGGCCTCAAATAAAAAAATAGAAGACGCACTTTTTAATGCAGGCAAAATTTATTATAAAGAAATGAATGAGGTTGAAAAAGCATTAAAAGAATTTGATAAGTTACTGAACAGATTTCCTGATAGCGAGTATCGGTTAGAAGTGCTTTACATGATATATACAATCCATAGCAAAGATTTAAATTACACCAAAGCCGAGACTTACAAATCAATGATTATCAGTGAGTTTCCTGAAAGTGTTTATGCTAAAATATTGAAGGATCCTGCTTTTGTTGCAAAACTAATTGAGGATGAGAAAAAAGCTGAAAAAGTTTATCAGCAAGCTTATGATAAATTTAAAAGCAAAAATTACAATCAAGCAATTGATATAGCCAAACAAGGCTCAAATGAATTTAAAGATAATGAACTGGCACCTAACTTTGTTTACCTTACAGCAGTTTCGTATGGTGAAATGGGGAATAAAACAGCTTTGAAAAACAACCTTGAGTTGCTGGTACTAAATTATCCAGAAGCTGAAGTTTCTAAAACTGCAAAAGCAACTCTTGAGGCCATGGAAACTAAAAAGTATGAGAAAGAGTTATATACTTTTAATGCAGAAATGACTCACTTTTACATCCTCGTTTTCCCGCATGGTAAAACAGATCTTAACAAATTGAAATTTAAGTACAAAGCACTCAATCTCGAACATTACACCCAGGAAGATCTTCAGGTTGAGGTAGAACCTCTTGATCCGGCAAGAGACATATTGGTTGTTAAGCAGTTTAAAAATGCTGAAAAAGCAAAGGAATATTTTCAACTGACTATAATCAATGCAGTTTTAAATGACATCAGGAATTTGGTACCAAGTCATTTTGTGATAAGCACAGATAATTTTGAAACTTTTTTAAAGAATAAGGACGAAGGAAAATATTTAAAATTCTTCAACGAAAATTATTTAGTCAACTAATACTCTGTAACCAGTTTTCAATCACTTCAGGGAAATGTTGGTATTCCAATTCATGTATCTTATTTGCTAAAGTTTCTGGTGTGTCATTCTCAGTTACTTTGCATTTTGCATTAAAAAGAATTTTACCTTCATCGTATTTTTCATTCACGTAATGAATGGTAATGCCACTTTCAGTCTCATTATTTTCAATAACAGATTTGTGCACATGCATCCCATACATTCCTTTTCCCCCATACTTAGGAAGTAAGGCAGGGTGGATATTGATTATTTTGTCTGGATAAGCTCTTATTAATGAATCAGGAACCAACCAAAGAAACCCGGCCAAAACAATTGCATCTATGCTCCTGTCCTTTAACAAGCTTATAACAAAATCCGACTCATAAAACTGTTGCCGATTAAAAACCACCCATTCTATTTTATGATTGATAGCCCTTTGTATTACATAAGCATTTTTTTTGTTAGACAAAACAAGCTTAACCGATATTTCATCATTATCAATAAATTGTTTTATTATGTTTTCGGCATTGGTGCCACTACCTGATGCAAAAATAGCTATATTCTTCATTATTAGTAATTTATATTGTAGTTTGACAGTTCAAATATAAGGATACCTGTGCAATATCTGAACTAAAATCTCAAAAGAAAAATAACTCTGGCTTATCTTACTGTTTACATGCTTTTTATGCATGAATAGTAATTTTCTTGATGTATAGAGATTAGACTGTTAAAAAACCAATTTTTGCGTTCTTTAATTTTTTTTTTCATTGAAATTATTATTTCTTTGCACTTTCAAAACAAAATTATTATTTATTATTAACTAAATTTTAGAACTATGTCAGACATTGCATCAAGAGTTAAAGCTATAATTGTAGACAAACTTGGAGTTGACGAAAACGAAGTTAGTGAATCTGCAAGCTTCACCAACGACTTGGGTGCCGATTCTCTTGACACTGTAGAATTGATCATGGAATTTGAGAAAGAATTTAACATCGCTATTCCAGACGATCAAGCGGAAACTATTGTTACTGTCGGTGATGCTATTAAGTATATCGGAGATAACGTAAAATAATACAATTTTTTTGTAGGGCATGGAGCTGCAAATTTAATGCATGCTCCTTTTCTTTTTTAAATTTAGGTATCTCAAATAGTTGCTTTTAGTCTGTACGCAAGAACACTTTATGTTGTTCCTGGGTTTTGTTTAAAATTTCTCAAACACTCATTTACTAAGTAAAATGAGTTTTAAAGTTTTAAAAGCCTTACTAAATCAATTTTTGGAGAAAGCCTTTTGTTTTTAGCAAAAATAAAGCTATTATTTTATGGAGTTGAAAAGGGTAGTGGTTACCGGATTAGGTGCAATTACACCAATTGGTAACAATATTCCATCATTTTGGGAAAACTTAATAAATGGTAAAAGTGGAGCGGCTCCGATTAAAAAATTTGACGCTTCAAAGTTTAAGACCCAATTTGCATGTGAAATAAAAGATTACGATCCTGAAAAATATTTTGATCGCAAAGAAGCCAGAAAATTAGATCTTTATGCCCAGTATGCATTAATTGCAGCAGATGAAGCTATAAAAGATTCAAAATTAGATTTAGAAAACATTAATTGTGATAAAGCTGGTGTTATTTGGGGATCTGGTATTGGCGGTATAGATACATTAACCCAAGAAGTTAAGGCATATGTGAATGGGGGAGAAAACCCAAGGTTCAATCCTTTCTTTATTCCTAAAATGATTTCAGATATCGCTGCAGGCCATATCTCAATGAAATACAATTTTAGGGGTCCTAACTTTACAACCGTATCTGCCTGTGCATCTGCAACTAATGCAATAATTGATGCCTTTAACTACATTCGGTTAAACAAAGCTGATATTATTATTACGGGTGGCTCAGAGGCTTCCGTAAATGAGGCGGGGCTTGGCGGTTTTACTGCAATGAAAGCGCTATCGAGCCGAAATGATGATCCTGAAACTGCATCAAGGCCATTTGATGTTGACCGCGATGGTTTTGTTATGGCTGATGGTGGTGCGGCTATCATTCTTGAAGAGTATGAACATGCTGTAAAGCGTGGTGCCACAATTTATGCTGAAATGGTTGGTGGTGGCTTATCGGCTGATGCCTATCATCTAACAGCTCCTCATCCAGAGGGTGCCGGTGCTGCATTGGTTATGAACAATGCCCTTGAGGATGCAGGCATGAAACCAGAAGACATTGATTACATTAATGTTCATGGAACCTCTACACCTTTGGGTGATATTGCTGAGCCTTTGGCTATTCAAAAAGTTTTTGGAGATCACGCATACAACCTAAGTATTAGTTCAACCAAATCAATGACTGGACACATGCTGGGTGCTGCAGGAGCTATTGAAGCAGCAGCTTCAATATTAGCAATAAAATATGGTATTGTTCCACCAACAATCAATCAATTTAATCTTGATCCAAAGATTGATCCAAAACTTGACTTTACTTTCAACAAAGCAAAAGAAAAAGAAGTCAATATTGCTTTAAGTAATACTTTTGGATTTGGAGGACATAATGCATCTGTGATATTTAAGAAATTATAAGGAAGAACTTGTGCTTCGGAGAATCCCGGCATTAAAGGTATTAACCAGTAAGAATAAAGATTTCTTAAAAAAAATAAGAAAGATCCTTGGGTTTTGGCCCTCGGATCTTTCATTGTATCAAATAGCACTTACCCATAAATCTGCATCATACACCCTTAATGGAGAAAGGGTTAACAATGAACGCCTTGAATACCTTGGAGACTCAATTCTTGACGCTGTTATAAGTGATTACCTATATAAAAAATACCCAAGCGAACGCGAAGGCTTTTTAACCGAGATGCGCTCAAAAATTGTCAATGGAGAGAAGTTAAAAGAACTGGCTGTTACAATCAATCTCGATCAATTCATAATTCAACGCACTAATATTCAGTTAGCTAGCAGCCGAATTTACGAAGATGCCTTTGAGGCTTTGGTCGGTGCAATTTATCTTGATAAAGGCTACAGAGCTGTAACGCGATTTATCAATCAAAAAATAATTGATGAGCACATAGACCTTGATGAACTGGAAATGACTAACTACAATTACAAGAGCCAGTTGATAGAATGGTCGCAAAAAACCAAAAGTCCGGTTGAATTCAGTTCCTTTAGCGAAAATGATAGTATCGGGTATTTTATATCAGAAGTTATTCTTGAAGGGAAAGTTATTGGTAACGGTAAAGGCAACTCAAAAAAAGAGGCAGAACAAAATGCAGCGCGCGAGGCCCTTTTAACCTTGGGAGAATTGGAAGAGTAGAGAAACTTGTAGCGTTTAATTGCAATTTACTACCAAACTTTGTACATTTGAGCGTATCAAAAACTACTGGTTGAAGCAAAAAATTCATACACTAACAGCAGAAAACGAATACAAGCTTATTGGAATTGTATCGCATTTGAGCACCCATAAAATAAGCTGGATGTTTAACAAGGAATTAGGGGCTAAATTCCAACAAGCTGATAGTTTAATAGTTACAGATAAAGATGAAAAAGAACATCGATTCTCAATCTATAAGTTTGAAGATGTTGGAAATGTTCTTTTTACCCTATACACTAACAAGCAAGACCAGTTAAACTTGTTAAAATCAATAAAAAAAATTGATTATATCCTTAAATGCGAAGGCTTTGCTTCCGAATTATTATTTTCGGCTTACTTAGATAAAGTCAAAAAACTGAAAAATATACTTGCCGCCTTTGAAATTGAAGACGAACAAATAAAAAGTAAGGAAAAAGAGATTTTTGCCTAATTTCTATATCGTTCTGCACTTGCTTTCATTATTCTGCCAATATCAAAATACACTCCTCTGATATTTTGTTCATTAGGTTGAACAACCAGGTAATCGCACAATGCATTTGCCAGATTATTTGAAGCCGCAAATCTAAGTCCCAGTTCGTTCAAAATGTCCCTTTCGTGAATTGGATCAATAACATGGTAGGCTGTTTTTTCAGTTTTTCCGTCTCCTGTTGATAAGATTGCCTTGACAAGCTGCTCCTTTTTAAACTTGTATAACTGACTCATTTCTTCATTATCTTTTTGAGAATAACTAAAAGCTAAAATGCTTAAGGTTCTGATATCATAAGGCAGTTCTTTCAGTTTTAATTCTGCAATATTTATAAACTTATCCAATTCGGCAGTGCTCAACCTCCCTTTTCTCAGGTAAACCATCATCTGAGCTTCATATTTTGATTCTTGGTAAGGAACATATTTTGACTGAAAAGTGTATCCATAGTACAAATACCTAAAATCTTCAACAGTTAAACTGGTATCGCCTTGCATGTACCGGCTGTATAAGTTAGGGTAAAATTTAGCAGAGTTACTATCAAAAATTTCAGTTCTTATTAGCGCATACTTGGGTGGCTCTGTATAAATTTGTTGCCCTAATACCGAAAATGTTATAAAGGCTACAAAAATGAATAAACTTAATTTAAGCATACAATTTATGGTTAATTATAAACTTCGTTTTACAAAAATACGGCAATTATTCATTAAATATTGTTCAAGCAGAGCCAGTACTTGATTAATGAGTAGTTGCCGTTTTGGGGCAAAACCAATAAGCGCCTGAATAACAACTACTTAAACATTTAGTTCTTTTGGGAAATGTTGATAAAATGAAACAATTGTTTCGATCCCTCTTTTGAAATTTACGATTGGATAATTCTCGTTTGGTGAGTGGATTGCATCCTCTTCCAAACCAAAGCCCATCAAAATTGACTTAATTCCCAACACTTCTTCAAAGGTTGAGATTATTGGAATACTTCCACCACTTCTGACTGGAACCGGCATTCGGTTATAAATTTCATTGTATGCCTTCTCAGCTGCCTTGTATGCAGGCATATCAATAGGCGAAACATATCCTTGCCCGCCATGCAAAGCTTTCACCTTGACTTTTACGCTTGGCGGAGCAATTGCCTTAAAGTGCTTTTCAAACAGTTCGCTGATTTTTACATTGTCCTGATTAGGCACCAATCTCATTGAAACTTTCGCATAAGCTTTTGAAGGAAGTACAGTTTTAGCTCCTTCACCAGTGTATCCACTCCATATTCCATTAATATCTAACGAAGGACGGATACCTGTTCGCTCATTGGTCGAATAGCCTTCCTCTCCGGCAACCACATCAATATCCAACGCTTTTTTATAAGTTGCTAAATCAAATGGTGCTTCGGCCATCTTTGCCCTTTCTTCTTTACTAACCACAATCACATCATCATAAAAGCCCGGGATGGTAATTTGTCCCTTATCATCGATCAGCGAAGACAGCATATCGCAAAGTATGTTTGCAGGGTTGGCAACAGCACCACCAAAAAGTCCTGAGTGCAAGTCTTTATTGGGCCCGGTAACCTCAACTTCCATAAAACTTAAGCCTCTTAAACCTGTAGTTATTGATGGAATATCCTGGCTGATTAGGCCCGTATCTGAAACTAAAATAACATCAGCAGTCAGTAGTTCTTTATTTTGTTCGCAGAATTTTTTAAGATTAGGAGAACCAATTTCTTCTTCACCTTCAATCATGAACTTAGCATTACAGGTCAATAAACCCAATTTGTTCATTATTTCAACTGCTTTAACATGCATAAATCCCTGGCCCTTGTCATCATCAGCTCCACGTGCAAATATTTTCCCATCCCTAATTTCAGGCTCAAAGGGTGGGCTTTTCCATAAATCAAATGGCTCAGCTGGCATTACATCCATATGCCCATAAACCATTACAGTGGGTAGCGAAGGATCAACTATTTTTTCGGCATAAGTTACCGGATTACCATCTGTTTCCATTACCTCAGCCCTATCCATTCCTACTTTTAATAAAGCAGCTTTTATGTATTCGGCAGCTTTATACATATCTTCTTTATGCGCTGATTTTGAACTAACAGAAGGAATACGAATAAGGCCAAAAAGTTCATCTAAAAATCTATCAAGATTTTCATCTATGTATTTTTTTACTTCACTCATTACAAATATAGTTTTTTAGGTATTTAAAAAAATCAATGTTGACTAAAGGTTATCAGGTGTCAATTCAAAAAAGCATTTGAAATTTAGCTAATAACCTGCTCATTGATAGCGTTTCACAAATTTAATAAATTAAAAATCCTTATCAGCAAATATAGCCCCAAATTAAGCATTACCACAAAATGATAAAACGACAAATATCATATTTAAAACAAGATACAAGCGTATATTTATGTAAAACTTTAAACATCTTAACGAAAATATTCAAGTGTAGTTGTTTATTTGTTGCAATATATTTACTTTTATGCTTATAAAATAATCAGATTGTCACACTTAATTTGAACTAAATGATAACACTTGCATCGTTGGTAATAGATCCAATTGGTTACTTAATACTTGCCGCTGGAATAATTGGCTTGGGTTTTAGTTTTTGGAACTCTTACAACAATAACAAAATTAATTCTGAAGATTACAATGTTAATGAAATAGCCAACAAAATAAAGGAGGGAGTTACCTCCTTCATAGTTACTGAATATAAGTTTTTGGCATTGTTTGTCGTTTCATTATCTATTCTGGCTTTTTTCTACGGTAAATCGCAGGAAGGCTTGAATGGCCTGATTGCAGTTGCAGTAATTGTTGGAGCTGCTTCATCGCTTGCAGCAAATTATTTTTCAAAACAGTTTGCTGTAAATGCCAATGAAAAAGTGGTTGCCGAAAGCCAAAAAACCTATAGTGATGGCTTCAAGGCTGCATTTTCAGCCGGAACTGCTACTGGAGTAATTAATACAGCTTCGGTTGTACTGGGTTTATTCCTTTTGTTTCTTATAGCTGCTTTTTTAACCCCACAAGAAACAGATTTTGGAAAATCAATGTTTAATTTCAATTTAAATATGATAGCCGGTTTTGCTTTTGGTGCAAGTGCGGTAGCTTTGTTTTCGCGATTAAGCGGCAGTGTTTTTGCTCAAAGCGCAGAAAAAGCTGAAAATGAGATTGTAGAAAAAAATGCAGGGATAACAGATAAATCTTCGTATAATCCAGCATCTGTAGCCAACGAAACAGGAAGAATTGCCACTAATGTAGGAGGAATTGGCGCTGATGTGTATGAATCCTTCACAGCTGCAATTGTTGCAAGCGTTTTTCTTGGCGCCGCGCTTTTAACTCAGGATGAAAAAACAATTGGGCTGTTATCACTGCCCTTAATTATTGCCAGTATTGGTATATTTACAAGTATAGGAGGAAGTTACCTACTTCGTTCAAGTGAAGTTTCCACATCACGCCAGGCTATTAATATAGCTGAAGGTTTTGCAGCAATAGTTTTATCAATTGGAACCTTTTTTGCCATTAAATATACCTTGCCTGCAGAATGGGAAGTGACTAAAACTACAGATAAAGAGATCATTATTACTACTTATAAAAGCCTGGGTATTTTTTGGTCTGCCTTTTTTGGTATAGTAGCCTCTGTTGGAATTAGTTATGTAACAAATTATTTATCAAGTAAAGAAAGTACAACAGTCAAACACCTGGCTAGTGAATCGGTAAAAGGAACTTCAAATAATCTTTTATTGGGTACAGAAAATGGTTTAATCTCTACCGGAATTCCTGTTGCTATTATTCTTGCTGTTGTTTTAGCAGCTTACTACTTTGCTGGTTTTTATGGTGTTGGACTTGCTGCGGTTGGCTTTTTAGGTAATGCGGGTCTTCAAATGGCGTTTAATGCATTTGCGCCTGTAGCAAATAATTCAGATAGTGTTGCCACTAAAGCAGATTTAGGTGAAGTAACCCTAAAACAAACAAATGATTTGAAACAGGTAGGTTTACAATCAATTACAAATGGGAAAATCTTTTCAGTTATTGCTGCCTCTTTAAGCTCATTGGCAATTTTTAGTGCCTTTATTCAGTTAACAGGAATTTATGAGGTAAACGCAATTAAGCCACTGATTATCAGTGCTTTAATATTAGGAGCAATAATTCCCTTTTTACTTTCGTCAAATGCTTTGGCAGCTGTAAGAAGAGTGAGTAAAAAAATTGTAACTGAAGTAAACAGACAATTTAGCGATATCCCTGCATTAAATGATGCCAACGAAATTTTAGATAAATACAACGGTGATTTAACCTATGCCACCGAAGGTGAAAAAGAAATTGTATATTCGGCAAAAGATAGTGCTGATAACAACCAGTGTATTGAAAAGGCTACTTATGTTACAATTTGGGAAATATTGATTCCTGGCGTTAGTGCTATTGCCCTACCAGTGCTTATTGCTTATTTAGGGGGCACTGAAATACTTGCAGCTATGTTACTGGGAGTAATTACCACAGGTACTATTATGGCACTTTATCAAGCCAATAAAGGAAGTGTTTTGGAAAACACAAAATATGCATTAGAAGAGGGCACTGTTTACAATGGAGAATTAATTGGCAAGGAATCAAGCGGCTACCAGGCTTCTATCGTTGGCGATAAAGTAGGCCAGCCTGTTAAAGATACTTCAGCTACTGCAATAACAGTTTTAATAAAAGCAATGTTAATTACTTCACTTTTATTAGCACCACTACTAGTCAATAAGTCCAAGAAAAAGAAGGCTTTGCAGCTGGATGGCTTATCGAAAGTTGAGCAGGTATATGAGATTGTAAAAGAAAAACAGAATACTTACAGATTATAATGGATGTAGTAGAGACACACAGTCGTGTGTCTCTACTGTTATCACCTACTAGAACTTCTAAGGTTCTTTGTGCTTTGCTGATCAAATCTATTCAGGAATAACAAAAAACATGAATTTTTTCTTAAGCTCTTCTGTTGTGTAATCAGCTTTTACAAGAGCAATTGACTTAACATCTTTAGTAATTTCAAAAGTAACCTCATTAAAATACCAGTCCTCTTCAAATACGATAGAATAAATATTGTCATTTAGAGTAATTGGATTTAATTCAATATATTCAGCTAGCTGCTCTACAGTAAGTTCTCGTTTCGATTTGTCTACTAAATAAATAGGATCATAAACTTTTATTGCTCCAGATTTAACCCCAGCAAATATTCTTTGTAAAAATTTAACCTGGTCAAAACCCGTGTAAAGATTTGGGTATTCCTGATACCATGGGTGCTCATAAACTATGTTTTTAGCGATAAGCTTCCCTTTCCCTTTCTTTTTAGGATAAACGAAAAACACCATTTGCTTTTTAGTTTCACCTCCTGTGTTCCAGACTTTTATTGGTGTCCAGGCACTAATTTCTTTATTAAACTTAAATGTCTTGCTGTCTAAACTCCATTTTTCAAGAAACCTTATTTCTTTAATTAGATCGAGATTAAAAGTATCAACATGCTGCTCCATTTTATTTTTCACATCCTCACCTGTGTAAAGATTATTAAAAATAGTTGTATCTTCAATCTGAACTCCTCCACGTACTCTTACTTTCTCAGCCATTGCCAAATCAAATACTTTTTTAAAAAATTGAATCCTATCAAAACTTTTGACCCATTCTGGGTTATTTTCATTGACTAATTCAGTAACACATGTGGAGCGAACTTCCTCTGCTAATAATAAGTTGTTGGCTTCTTCTGTTTCATTGCAGCTAACCGCCACAAATAAAACCGGAATCATTAAAAATGTGATTATTGTCTTCTTCATAATTCTAATTTAAAAGGGTTTTGTAATATGTAAATTTCTCAGGCCTGTCTTGTTTTATTACTTCGTAATAGATATCATCGCATGCAAGGCAGATTTTAACACTGTAGTAATTGCCCGACATCCGTTCTTCAATTTCTTTTAATTTTTGCCGGTTTTGGTATTCAACAAATACATTTTCCGAAACAGAAATATTGTCTTTACTAAGAGTGTTGTTTTGCAATACACTGCTCAATAATAAACCAATGATCAAAATTGCAGCTGCTGAAAAATACCATGCCAAGTTTCGTCTCTTTCGCTTGTGTTGCAACCTCTCCCATGAATTATTTTTATCCCAACTACCGGGTAAATCATCACTTTTCAGTTGTTCAACCTGGCTTTTAAAAACGTTATCCATCTCAAAATCAACCATATAAACTCTCCCTCCTCAATAGTTTTTGTTGCAATAATTTTCTTGCTTTGGTTAGCTGTGAGCGTGATGTGCTTTCATTAATCTTTAACATTGCTGCAATTTCTTTGTGCGAATAGCCCTCAATAGCAAATAAATTAAACACGGTTTTATAGCCAACTGGCAAGTTATTAATTAGTTCCAAACAGTTTTCAGTATCTATTGAATTATTTTCTATCGATTTATCTTCAAAATCATTCATTTTATCCAATGAGACCAACTCAAAATTTGTCTTTTTTCGCAAAAACATCAGGCACTCGTTAATCATGATTTTTTTTACCCAGGCACCAAAACTTTTTTCATGTTTTTGTCTAAACTTTCTCAAATTTGAAAAAACTTTAATAAAACCATTGTGTAAAACCTCTTCGGCATCGAGCATATTACCAAGGTACCTGTAACAAAGCAACATCATACCCTCTGCATAAGCATCGTAAATCTCACATTCTTTATTTTTTTCGTGCTTATTTTTTAGGGCTTTTATCATTAACTTTTTATTCTTTGCTTATATAAATGCTAAATTTAAGAGATTCGCTGCCTACCTATCAACTTTTTTTCGATTGGTGATAATTTGGGTCTGCGCACAAAACTGATTATCAACGCACTAGGCATGTTTGATTTATTTAAAAAAAATCAATAACAACCACTTTATTTCCATTTTTTTTTATATTTTGTAGTTTATTAATATTTCTAACCAAATTTTTCTAAAAAATGAAAAAGCTAAAATGGATGACCTTCTTGCTTTTAATAGTAATTGCAAGTTGTGTTAAAGATGACTCCCTTGTTAAACAAAAATCGGAAGATTTAAAACAAGATCCCTTAACCGGTGAACAAATTAATCAAATTATTGACGGTATTATTGATAAAACTGGAGAATTTAACTGGCTAGATGTTGATGATTTTGTACTTTGGAGTGCTGCCATGAATGGAGAAAATATCATTACTATAGGTTATGGCTCAAGTGCATATTCCGATTTAAAAAGTAGTGAGTTGCTAAAGCAAAAAAAAGAAATTTTTGATCTAGTAGTTCGTTTGGAGAAAGAGAAAAACTCTAAACTTAAATCAACAGGTGAGGATGTACTGGTTTATGACGCCCCCATCTTAAATTTTATGGATGTTAAAGTTGCAAACCTTCAAACCATTAAAGAATTAAAAAAGAAGTATCCAGATATTCGATATATCGAGCCAAGTGGTTATCGTTATTTTGATTATGAAACAAAATTTAAAAGCTCAAGTGGATGTGAAACAACCAATTCCTCCAGTATCAGTTCTTATGATTACCGCTCAATATCACCTGGTTGCCTTGTTTCATGGACTTTTGACAGGCATAACATTCCTTCTGCATGGTCGTATAGTACTGGGGCAGGTATTGGTGTTGGCCTAATCGATACCGGTGTTTCTAACTATCAAAACCTCTTGGGTTCTGACTTTAATGATGGTTATTCATCTGGCCGCACAATTACAAAACGTGGAGTATATGTTGACTCTGTCTGGCCATGGAAAACAAAAACTGATGGTTACCACGATAAATGCGGACATGGAACCAGAATGGCAGCTACAATTGCCAGCCCACGAAACAACAATGGCCTACCGGTCGGTGTTGCATATAACTGTAATTTAGTGGCTTACAGAGCTACTAAAAATGTTGTTTTAGATGGTTACCATGAACAGAAAGGAGTAGCCAGGGCACTTACAGAGCTTGGAAACCGTTCTGATATAAAGGTCATTTCAATGTCAATTGGCCATATTTTTTCTATAGGAAGAATTAAAGATGCTGTAAAATATGCCTATGGAAAAGGAAAAATGATAATTGCTGCTGGTGGAACGTCCACCGAATTTACCAATTTTGTGGGTGTAATTTTCCCGGCCAGTATGAGCGAAACTGTTGCAGTTACAGGAATTACTGATGCCAGTGGGTATCACGAGTGCGCAGTTTGCCACAAAGGCGGCAAAATTGACTTTACTGTAATTATGCAAAGGGCAAGCAATTCAAGCCGCACTTCGGTTACATTAGGCTATTATTCAGGACAAAAAGATTATGTTGGAGGTTCATCCGTTTCAACATCTACTACTGCAGGCATTGCAGCACTTGTTTGGGCACGTCATCCAACTTGGTCACGCAGCCAGGTATTAACTAAAATGAGGCAATCAGCAAGCTTGTATCCAAATAAAAGTTCTAATTTTGGTTACGGTTCAATCAATGCATTGTTAGCTGTTCAGTAAACATAACTTATTTAAATATAAAAAGAGGCTGTCTCAAAACTAGATTTTGGACGCTGAGCTTTTCGAAGCGTGTGCTGATTATCAGAAAGTTACACATTCCAACAGGTGGCACACTGAGCTAGTCGAAGTACTCAATGTCCAATAATTTAATGACTTTTGAGACAGCCTTTTTTAGGTAAATGCAACATTTTGTCAATTACAATTGGTCTTATTGCTGATGAAAATTTTGCTTTAATTTATTTTTCAGGTACTTTTGACAATCACTAAATAATTGAGATGCTCCTATCAGAGAATAACTATTGATAGCAGAAAATTTATTAGTTATGTACAAATTAATCATTGCCTCAATTTTATATACGTTCTCTTTTCAAGCCAAAGCTATAAAAAGTGAGTTGTTTCAAGATTCAAAAACCTACTACTGGTTTTATATTAAAGCTAGTAGCTCTCACAGTAGAACTACAGGTATTAGCAGACTTTCAATTAAAAGCATAAGCAATGATATCAGATCTGGCACAATAGAAGAATTTGCTACCGCACATGAACGCGGAATAAAATCGGAAAAAGTTGTCATTGGTCCCTTCACCCAAAGATACCAGGCTGAGCAAGCTCAATTGTTATATCGGTATGCGGCAAAAGGAAGTAGTGGCCCCTCAAAAACAAACACCAAGGAGCAGAAAGAACCAATTTATTCCTTTTTCTTTATTAAACCTATTTTTATGCAAGGCGAAGGAACTTTTCAAAGAATTCCTGCCAGGGTTACCAATGGTACGGAGCAGGAATATATGGATATGCTTAAAGAAGGGCTGAATTTTGAAAAACTTGCTGTTGGCCCATTTATAAACTATGAAGCAGCTGAAAAGTCGAAGTATGCCTGTATGCGTAGTAGTAAAATGGAAAGCGACCATGAAACCGATTCGATTAAAAACAGAAATTTAAGGTTAATGGCGCGAAGGTGGAAGTCGTTAAAAATGACAATGACCAGAAAATCTAAAAGCAAAGTTGAACAAAATGCTGTTTTTAGGTTTAGTATGAATATCCCGAGCAGGTATTTTGCACCAGACGCAGTGCAGGTTGTTACAATAAAGGCAAGTTACAACTCTTCAAACAGTGCCAGCTACAGTTTTACCCTGCAAGGCGACAATGTAATTGATAACAACAGGGTAGTAGCCCATGACATGGGTACGGTATATCTTACGGTGGTTGGTTTTGATATTGAAGGAAAGGAAAAAATTGAAAGTTTTGTTATTGATAGTTTTATTTACGACGATAATGATATAATAGAACTAGACCCAGTATTGATTGAGATGAAATAATAACATCCCCCATTTTAGGCTGGTTTGCCGCCACTCTTTTAGGTTAAGCTTTCATTAATTTAAAAGCTTTAAAAAGTTTTAACAATCCCACATTGAAATAATTACTACTTTTGCCGATTGTGAACCTGAATAAGGTTTATGCAAAGCTAATTGGAATAATAACGGCTTTGCAAATTCAAGTTGATTATATAAAAATTTAAACATGGAAAAACAAAAGTTTATTCTCATCATACTAGATGGATGGGGAATTGGGGATGGTTCAAAATCGGATGTGATTTCAAGTGTGGGAGCTCCTTACATTGAAAGCTTAAAACAAAATTACCCAAATTCTCAAATCCTTACCTCAGGAGAAGATGTTGGTTTGCCAAAAGGACAAATGGGAAACTCAGAAGTTGGTCACATGAATATTGGTGCCGGACGAATTGTTTACCAGGATTTGGTGAAAATTAATAAAGCCATTAAAGACAATAGTATCTCTGAAAATAAGACATTGGTTGATGCTTTCAATTATGCAAAGGAAAATAACAAAGCTGTTCATTTTATTGGATTAATTTCCGATGGAGGTGTACACTCACTTGATTCACATCTATATAAACTATGTGATATTACAAAAGATTACGATTTAAGTAAAGTATACATTCATGCAATTACAGATGGTAGAGATACCGACCCACGTAGTGGACTTGGATATATGAGGAATCTTGACAACCACTTACAAAACTCTAATGGAGAGATAGTTAGCCTGATTGGACGCTATTACTCAATGGACAGGGACAAACGTTGGGAGCGTGTAAAAGAAGGTTATGATTTAATGGTACATGGGAAAGGAAAACCTGTTACAGATATTGTAAAAGCAATTGAAGAATCGTATGCAGAAGATGTGACCGATGAATTTATAAAAGCAGCTGTAAAAGTAGATGCAGATGGAAAACCAGTTGCAACTATTCAGGATGATGATGTGGTAATTTGTTTTAATTATCGCACAGACAGGCTTAGGGAAGTAACAACTGTATTGACTCAGCAAGACATGCCTGAACATGATATGACGACGAAAAACCTTTATTATCTTACCATGACCCGTTACGACGAAAGTTTTAAAGGGGTGAATGTCATTTATGATAAAGAAAACGTACAAAATACAATTGGAGAAGTTGTTTCTAATTTAGGTCTTAAACAATTAAGGATTGCCGAAACAGAAAAATTTGCCCACGTAACATTCTTTTTATCAGGCGGACAAGATGCCGAATTTAAGGGAGAAAGCCGTATTTTAGTGCAATCACCTAAAGTTGCAACCTACGATTTGCAGCCCGAAATGAGCGCACCTGAAGTAACCGAAAAACTGGTTGCCGAATTAAATAAAAAAGAGCAAGATTTAATTGTACTAAACTTTGCAAATGGCGACATGGTTGGTCATACAGGTATTTACGAAGCCATTTCAAAAGCTGTAAAAACAGTTGATGAATGCGTTAAGCAAGTGGTTGAAGCAGCAAAAGCAAATGGTTACGAAGCATTAATTATTGCCGACCATGGAAATGCAGACAATGCTGTAAATTCTGATGGAAGCCCAAATACGGCTCATTCATTAAACCCTGTTCCTGCAATTTTAGTAAGTGACAGGTTTGATAAAATAGATTCTGGAATTTTAGCTGATGTTGCCCCTACTATTTTAAAAGCTATGGGCATTGAAATACCTGCTGAAATGACTGGAAAAGTATTGATTTAGTACTAAGAGATTAGTTGTAGGTAGTAAGTTTAAAGCTTTCTACTTACAACACTTAACTAATCACTTATTACAAGCTAACATACAACTGAAACATGATAGAGATAGGAGACACTCTGGTAAGCAGAGATGTAGTGGAAAAGAAATTTATTTGTGATATTGCTGCCTGCAAAGGTCAATGTTGCGTTGACGGAGATTCTGGCGCCCCGCTGGAAGAGGAAGAGCTAAAAATTATAGACAAAGTCTACAAAAAAGTCCTTCCTTTTATGAGGCAAGAAGGAGTTAAAGCCATTGAGGAACAAGGACGTTATGTAATTGATTATGATAGCGAAAAAGTCACCCCTTTAGTTAACGAAAGAGAATGTGCCTACGCTATTTTTGAAGAGGGTATTGCAAAATGTGCCTTTGAAAAAGCTTATGAAGAAGGTGTTACACAGTTTAAAAAACCCATTTCTTGCCATCTTTACCCTGTTAGAATTTCAAAATTAAGAAAACATGAAGGAGTAAACTATGATACCTGGCATATTTGCAAACCTGCCATTAAATTTGGTGAAGAAAATAATACTCCTGTTTATAAATTCCTTAAGGAACCCCTTATAAAAAAATATGGCAAAGCCTGGTACGAGGATTTAAAAATTATTGCAAAAGAATTAGAGCAAAGAAAGGAAGTTGATTAACCAGTGTCATATCAAGTATAATATTTCTGGTGAGAGTTTGATGCTTAGCATTTTTTCAGCTATAAGTCATTGGTCACTAGTCATTTGTTATTGCTAAACTAATGGCCAGTGACTAATGTCAAATGACTCTGCCCAAAACTCGACACCTGAGATGATACTGGTTTATTCCAAAACTTTTTCTATTTCATTTTCCATGGCATCAATATCAAACCCGGAAAGAATAAAAAAGGCTACATTTGAGTATTTTTCTTCTGCTAATTCAATAATAAACTCGATACCTTTTGGACTCAATAAAATAAAAAAATCGCCATAAGAAATTATCCCACAGCGATTTAAAAAACAATTGTGACCCCGGCGGGATTCAAACCCACAACCCTCAGAGCCGAAATCTGATATTCTATTCAGTTGAACTACGGAGCCATTTTAGAATGCAAAATTAATAAAAATGTTCAAGCTAGACAATAGCCTTGTACCTTTTTGAAATGCCAATAAAAAATCATTATCTTTAAAATCACTTACATATAAAGGCCTGTTTTTACAACACCCTTTTAATCAAGCAAATATAAAAGGCATAGTGTTTTATGGCTACTGAAAAAAACATTGTTACTATAGGTGATTTAGTAATTATGGAACCCATTGTCAGTTTAACCGATATAATGGTTTCAGTGGCATGTTTTATTGCCTTATACAACTTAATAAAACTCAAAGTTGAAGGCCGGATGTACCTTCACTTTAAGTTGCACTTTTTAACTATGGGGCTTGCCACCCTATTTGGAGGCACTATTGGCCATGCTTTTCTTTATGCTTTTAGCGATGCGTGGAAACTTGCAGGTTGGTTAATTAGTATGATATCATTAAATTTTTTAGAAAGAGCATTCATAGCCCATACCATGCAGTATGTTAACGAAAAAACAAAGTTTCTGATAAAAACTGCGAATAATATAGAACTATTGGGGTTTATGGCAATTACTATCTATACACTGAACTTTGATTTTGTTGAGATACATATCGGCTTTGGACTATTAATGGTAATATTTCCTTTACAGTTATTTATGTACTTTAGAACAAAAGATAAAGGTACAAAATATGTATTTGTAATTGTAGTTTTAGCAATTTTATCTGCTGTTATTTTCATCAAGCAAATATCTACCCATCAGTGGTTTAACCACATTTCAATCAGTCATGCTATAATGGTTGTAATGGTTTTCCTTTTATACAAAAGTGCCACCATTTTAAAATACAATAACAGTTTGGAAACAAAAGCTCGCGGATTTGATAAATTTTTAAGAAAGCTTAAGAGTAAATCATGGTAGTTTTCTTAATTAATTTTGTAGTTATACCGAACCGCTGTTAGTAATTGTTTTGTTTTTATGTGGTTTTTATATTACTTTTTTTGCCACATAGTGCTTCCACAATCAGTAGGTTCGCAAACTCACAAAACAAAACTGCCAGTCGATCGGCATTACCAGTCCCGAACTTGTTTCAGATACAATGCCATCATGGAATTCTATTTTACAATATTCCAAGCTGGCTTAGTATAAAATAGTTATCTCCTTCGCATTTTTCATTCAAGTTTTCTACTTTTGCGAACTGTAAAAAGCATAATTTGAATAATTTAGGATCTTATTTATGACATTCGTGTTTTTTTCATAACATTTAGCTCAAAGTAGATTGATAAAGATTGAAATTATTTAATGAGATTGTTCAATCTTTTTTTCAATCCAAAAATCAATCTTATTCAATCTCTTTTCTGGCTTGTTCAGGTAAGGTTATTAAAAATATTTATAAAATTGGTCTTTTGATTAAGAAAGGAAATGTAAAAAAATGGAATATAATTTTGGTGAAATTGAAAAGAAGTGGCAAAGCTATTGGAAAGAAAACGAAACTTATAAAGTAGATATTGACAATGATCGCCCCAAGTATTACGTACTTGACATGTTCCCTTATCCTTCAGGTGCAGGTTTGCATGTAGGGCACCCATTAGGTTATATCGCTTCCGATATTTATAGCCGCTACAAACGCTTAAAAGGTTTTAATGTGCTGCACCCTATGGGTTATGATGCATTTGGTTTGCCAGCCGAACAATATGCTATTCAAACAGGTCAGCACCCTGCAATTACCACCGATAATAACATAAAAAGATACCGCGAGCAGCTTGATAAAATTGGTTTTTCATACGACTGGAACCGCGAAGTAAGAACTTCCAATCCCGGCTATTACAAATGGACGCAATGGGCTTTTATTCAAATGTTTAAGCATTGGTTTAATAACGAAACCCAAAAGGCAGAATCCATAGAAAAACTAATTGAAATTTTTGAAAAAGAAGGGAACCAAAAAGTTAATGCTGCTACAAGCCAAACTGAGGTTTTTAGCGCCCAGGAATGGAAAGAATATTCAGAAAAAGAACAGCAGGAAATACTATTGAACTACCGTTTAGCTTATCGTGCCAACACAAAAGTAAACTGGTGCCCCGAACTGGGAACAGTTTTGGCAAATGACGAAGTGGTAAATGGCGTTTCTGAGCGTGGTGGTCATCCGGTTATTCAAAAAAATATGGAGCAGTGGTTGTTAAGAATTACTGCTTATGCAAAACGCTTGCTTGATGGCCTTGATACCATCGACTGGACAGACTCGCTAAAAGAAATGCAGCGAAACTGGATTGGCCGTTCGGAAGGTGCCCAGGTTTTCTTTGATTTAAAAGAAAGTGAGGAGAAAATTGAGATTTTCACTACCCGCCCTGACACAATTTATGGTGCAACTTACATGGTAATAGCACCTGAAAGCAACTTGGTTGATGTTTTGACTACAACAGAACAAAAAGCCAAAGTTGAAGAATATGTTTCGGCTTCAAAAAAGAGAACTGAAAGAGAAAGAATTGCCGAAGTAAAAAACATCACCGGTGTTTTTACAGGCTCTTATGCAATCAACCCTTTCACCAATGAAGAAATTCCGGTTTGGGTAGCTGATTACGTATTGGCTGGGTACGGTACTGGTGCAATTATGGCAGTGCCTGCACATGATAGCCGAGACTACGCTTTTGCCAAACATTTTGGCCTTGAAATTCGCGAAGTGGTTTCAGGTGGAGATATTAGCGAAGAGTCATACGATGCTAAAGATGGTATCTTGATTAATTCTGACCTCATTAATGGACTAAATGTAAAAGAGGCAGTCACAAAAATTATCAAAGAAATAGAAAATAGAAACATTGGCACAAAGCAAATCAATTACCGTTTGCGTGATGCCATTTTCAGTCGTCAAAGGTATTGGGGTGAGCCATTCCCTGTCTATTTTAAAGAGGGTATCCCCTACCCTGTTGAGGAAAGTGAATTACCACTAGAGCTACCGGAAATTGACGCTTACAAACCTACTGAAGATGGTGATCCACCCTTAGGAAGAGCAAAAGACTGGCAGACTAAAGAAGGCCATCCATATGAACTGAGTACCATGCCTGGCTTTGCTGGTTCATCGGCCTACTATTTGCGTTATATGGATCCTAAAAACAATAAGGCTTTGGTCTCAAAAGAAGCCAATGAATACTGGCAGGATGTTGATTTGTACATTGGTGGAACAGAGCATGCAGTGGGTCATTTAATGTATTCGCGTTTCTGGAACAAGTTCTTATACGACTTAGGGTATGTGGTTAAAGATGAGCCATTTAAAAAGTTGATTAACCAGGGAATGATCCAGGGGCGTTCGAACTTTGTATACAGAATTACCAATACAAACAAGTTTGTTTCGCTTGGTTTAAAAGACGATTATGAAACTACCCCTCTTCATGTGGATGTAAATATTGTCCATAATGATGTACTGGATATTGAAGCATTTAAAAAGTGGAACCCCGATTTTGCTGATGCAGAATTCATACTGGAAGATGGCAAATATCATTGCGGTTATGCAGTTGAAAAAATGTCGAAGCGATACTACAATGTAGTGAATCCGGATATGATTGGAGAGCAATATGGTGCAGATACACTTCGATTGTATGAAATGTTCCTGGGCCCAATTGAGCAATCAAAACCATGGGATACAAATGGCATTGAAGGCGTACATAAATTCCTGCGAAAATACTGGAGATTGTTTTATCAGAATGACCAATTAAATATTTCGGATGATGAACCCACCGAAGCTGAATTAAAAATATTGCACAAAACCATCAAAAAAGTACAGGAAGATATTGAGCGTTTTTCTTTCAACACCTCAGTTAGCGCGTTTATGATTTGTGTAAACGAATTAAGTAGCCTAAAATGCAATAAAAAGGCCATTTTAAGTCCTTTTACAAGGCTTTTGGCTCCATTTGCACCACATATTACCGAAGAATTGTGGTTTGCCCTTGGAAATACTACAACCATTAATGATGCTAAATTCCCTGAATTTGAAGAAAAATACCTAAAAGAAGACCGTATTACTTACCCGGTTGCTTTTAATGGAAAACGCAGATTTGAAATTCAGGTTGCAGCTGATGCAAGTAATGCTGAGATTGAAAAACTAGCCTTGGAACATGAAACTGCTGCGAAATGGCTGGAAGGTAAAACACCTAAAAAAATAATTGTTGTGCCAAAGAGAATGGTGAATATTGTGCTTTAGATTTGAGTACTTTGACAGGCTCAGTCTACAAAAACCTGAAAGTAAGCATCAGTATTTCGATAATTTAACCGTGTTGCAAAATTGTGGCACGGTTCTTTTATTAATGATTCAAGGACAAGATTTCAACTCAAAAGTAAATTGAGTTGTATTTTTTGTAAATTAATTATTACATTAGCCCGCAATTACCTAAATATCAATTACTATGAAAAAAGATTTTCTACTATCTATTTTTGTTTCAGTTCTTTTAATTGGCTTTATTCATAATTATGGCAAAACCTCTATTTCAAAACCGCAAGAGGAAGATGTAAGCAATGATCATGAAACCACATTAGAGTATGGTCTGGCTGTTGATTCTTTTTTAGTCGAAGAAAATACCATTAAAGCAGGTAGTAGTCTATCAGCCCTTGTAGAAGGCTTGAATTTAAAAACCGAAACCATTCAATCAATCATTTCTAAAGCATCGGAAGTTTTTGATTTACGAAAAATAAAACAGGGGAATACCTACAAAGTATTTCATTCAAAAGATAGTTCAAAAGTTGATTATTTAGTTTATGAACAAAATTCAACTGAATATGTCCTATTCACTTTAATTGATAGTGTGCGGGTTGAACAAAAACAAAAGGAAATTAAAGTAGATACAAAAACAGCTTCTGGAACCATAGAAACATCCCTTTGGGATGCAGTTGTCAGCGCAAACGCAAACCCAACGCTTGCTCTTGAACTTTCGGAAGTTTATGCCTGGGTGGTGGATTTTTTTGGACTACAAAAAGGTGATCAGTTTAAAGTTTACTACGAAGTGCAATCGGTTGATGATGAAGAGATTGGCATAAGCAAAGTGCACGCAGCCTGGTTTAAACACTACGATAAAGAATATTACGCCATCCCTTTTTATCAGGATAGCATTATGCAGTTTTTTGACCAGGACGGAAGCAGCATCAAAAGAGCCTTCTTAAAAGCTCCATTAAATTACAGTAGAATCGCTTCGCGTTTTTCATACAACCGAATGCATCCAATATTAAAATACCGCCGGCCACATTTGGCAGTTGATTATTCAGCTCCCAGAGGTACCCCAGTTCAGGCAATTGGTGATGGCACTGTTATTCATGCCGCTTACAGTGGAGGCGCCGGAAACTATGTAAAAATAAAGCACAACAGTATCTATACAACAGGTTACATGCACCTTTCGGGATATGGCAAAGGAATCAGGACGGGACAACGAGTATGGCAGGGAGACGTTATAGGCTATGTAGGTAGCACCGGCCTTTCAACCGGACCGCATTTAGATTTCCGAGTATGGAAAAATGGCAAACACATCGATCCACTAAAACTGGAAGCCCCTCCAGCCGACCCTGTTAAAGAAGAAAAAATGGACTTTTTTAAACAGATTAGGGCTATTTGGGTAAAAGAGCTCAACAAACTACATATTGCTGATAAAGAAGAGGTTGCGCAAATAATTGATTAATAAACTTCCCGATCTTTTTGTATTTTAGAGCAAAAAAAGCTAGTGTCATGTCAAGGCTAGTTTGTCAGGTGACAACACCTGACAAGTGCACCAACCAGGTGTTGTCACCTGGCTAATTTACCAGAAATATCAAATTTGACTTAAGACTAGAAAAAACCGGCTTTTTTGGGGGGGCATGAGCGGACTTGTAATAAATCCTTCTTATGCATTATATTTCAACTGTTTACATGTTAAAAAAAAATCAATTGGTAACCATTTTTCAGTTTTCGATAATATAAGTTTTGAAAAATGTTTTTCAAATTTATGATATTTATTGTCTTCTGCAGAAGGTTAAGTGTAAATATTTGATACTTTTAATTTCACCTTTTCACCTAAAAATTGTTAATAAATGCCAAAGATCTTTATCATTTTTCGCAAATTAGTGTTGGATTCGAACACTTTTTGTTAATAACAAAAGAAAGTGCCGCCAATGATTACTTCTGAAAACATAATTGATCAATCTTCTGTTAGCAATTCTATATTCAACACAGAAGGTTCTAGTCAATGGTTTGATGATATTGTTGCCGGGTTTTAGGGGGTCAGCTTACTCAAGAATATCCACTAAACTTACTGAAGAAAACTATTTAGCTTACACGAAACTTTTAGGGCTTTCAAGACGCGCAAGATACCTTGTGCATAAAAAAAAGAAAATACTTCCGAAGATGAGCATTTTACGTATGAGAAGCATTTCATCAAAGCACTTAGACACTTGGATAAGGTTTTGAAGTTTATGAAATCAGAATATAGCGTAGATTTTGATGTGTTTAGCATTAAAAGTGAATACTCTAAAAGACAATATCCCATTAAATGTGTAAACAGAAAAAGTGGATTAATTCAATTTCAACCTGTC
>JBNKJW010000120.1:0-15025 GCA_050291445.1 Bacteroidales bacterium
GTTTCTGATTCCGAATTTTCGATTAGATTAATTCTTGCATAAATCACACCAATTTTTCTAGAACTATCCCGATAGTCCTTCAAAAATTTGTTGCAATTTCTGCTAAAAATTAATTCAAACTGTGTGAATATTTTTAATCGAACTCAGGTTAATAAGGAGAGAGAGAAATCTCACAACCTCACTGTTTCGTAAATTTCCAATTTTCAAACTGGCTTAGTATAAATTTAGATTAGTAGGATGTATAGGTGTTAATGTACAGGCAAATCCAAATTCTAACGCCATTAATGGATAAAGGGCAGTCTGTTTTGAAAAGGCGTTTTCATCGCCTGATGATAGTACAACTTTTGAAAAATATGATTTTCATAGGGTGATGAAATGTGTAGCAATCAAAACAACCTTTGCCAATGAGCCTTTTATATGTTAAGGTTTAGAGGTAGTGTCCCTTCGACTTAAGATACAATTTTTAATTTTTTTATAATTTGTAATTTACTGAGAGCAGAAAAATGCTTGGTAAGATGTAAGTTGCATTTTCTTGGGTGTAGAAATTTGAAACAGAATGAGAATTTTTGGTTTCGTTATTAAATATATTTATACCTTCTATTTCAAATGCCCAGGGTTTATCTTTAATTTGATATGAAAGGTTAAAAGTAGATGTATTATATGTATTGGTTGTTTTTGTCGTATGGTTCGATTCAATGTGTAACTTATATTCGGCATTAAAAACAAATTGATTACCAAAATCATAATCTACACTAATTCCAGGCGATTGTTGTATGAATTTAGTCTCAGTTTCAGACGTATTTAAATACGAAACTTCCCATTGGTAATTTAGTTTGATATTAGGGAAATTTTTAAAATTTGTACTAATAGAACTATTTGTAGAAAGGCTTTTAAGGGTACCCTTATTTTCAACCCCATTTATTTTTTGTGTATAATTGGATAGTTTTGCATTAATTTCTTCCTTAAAACTTATTTTATAGATTTTTTTGTCGAAAAAGCCTGACAAACCCCAATTATACTCAGGTGAATTAAGTAATATGGGAGACATTACGTAATCGCTCGTATTAACTTCTATATCATTAATTAGTCCTTTAATTTTATTGCTATAGGCTAATATAAAAAAGTAGCTAAAGCTTTTGGACAATCTAAATTGGGAAAATATGGCTTTTGCACTATGATAAAGTTCGTTTTCAAGGCTTTGATTGCCTTTTATTAATGAGCTGTAGGTATTTAGCACATAGTTTTCCGTAAATTTTTGCGCTTCGGGGAACGAACTTTTTATGGCATAATCAATTTTGACTTCCTTTGCCCTCTTAAACTTAAACTCGGCAGAAAATTCAGGTAAAACATCATATTTGCTTAAAAATTTTTCAGTATTTTCGGGGTTTTTCCAGTTATAATTATGTGCTATAAAACCTGTTTGAAAAATATGTTTTTTTACCTTTTGCTTAAAAGATAAGCCCGCATATAAGTCGTAAAGCTCAAACCTAAAGTTGTTGTTAAAACCATCAATTTTATTTTTTACTTCGCCTGATAGCTGTGATAAGCTTGAATTGTAATTGTTGTTTTTATAACTGAATCCAACACTAGTATATAAGTGGGTCAAATTACCAATTACGTAGTAATGTTTAAAAAGAATATCAAGGGTGTTATTGTTGCTTTTTATTTTTTGTTCCAGGTTGTAAACTGAATCGTTTGAAAGGCCTACTAATTCGTGAAAAATATCATTATTTGCTTGCCAACTTTGCGTTTTATCAATATTAAATGATTGAAAATTTGTCTCTAATTTTAATGTGTGCTTTTTTGAGATACGTTTGTTCCAATAAACCGATTGCCGCAGGTTAAAAAGAGGGTTTTGGTTAAAGTCAATTAAATTTGTGTTATAAAAATCTGAATTAATGTTTGTATTCTGTTCTAGGTCATTCAGTCCAAAGTCGGCATAGGTTTCAAGGGTTATTTGCTCGTTTTTACGTGGGGTGTAGTCAATTTTTAATCTTCCTGTCCCTAATTTACTTTTTACATTTTTTTCGGCTTCTAGTATTTCATTGTAGCTCATATCCGAGAACCTGTAGCTGGTATTTGTTTTAGTTAATGAGTTGGTGTTAGTGTTGGTGAAAATAAAATATCCTTCTACCCTGGTTTTTGCTGATGAGGATTTTGAAAGATTTAAACCCAAAAACTGGTGGTCAAATTTTTTATAATTCTTATCTTCTTCAAAATAAGAAAGTTTTTGTTTCATTAACTCCCCGTTGTTTTTCATTTTATCAAGTACTGAAAGTGCCCCGCCTTCAAAATTGATAAAATCTTCAAGTGTAAACAGGCTTTTCCCGGCGTTGTTTGAGTTGGCTATCAGGTTGGCAGTTTTATCAGGGTGGTAGTAAAACAGGTTGGCATGGCCAATATAAGAATCATTATTTCCATAACCGGCTTTTACATCACCAAAAACAAACTGTTTTTTGTCTTTTTTAAGTTTAATGTTCATGGCCAGCTCGTTACTGCTCTCAAGCCCTTTCATAAACGGGATGCTGCTGTAGTTATCAATTACTTCAACCTGGTTTATGGCATTGGCAGGAATATTGTCAATAGCTAACTTTGTTCCCCCATTAAAAAAAGGTTTCCCTTCAACAAGCATGGTGGTAACTTTCTTTCCTTTTACAGTTACCTGGCCTTTATCTGTTACCTGTACACCAGGCAATTTTTTCAGAACGTGTTTTAGCTTTCTTTCTTCGCCTGTTTTAAAAGCATCTACTGCATAAACTATTGTATCTTCTTTAATCACAACAGGTTGGTCAACCACAATCACTTCTCCTAGTTCTTTTTCGGCCTTTTTTAATTTAATTTCAAGCTCAAGGTTGGTATTGGCTGCCTTAATAGGGATCGCAACTGGGTGAAAGCCCAAAAAACTCACTTTTAGCGTGTAATTTGAAGATTTATCAATCAACAGCTTAAAAGAACCATCTTCATCACTAACGGAAAACGATACGTTAATATCCTTATTTTCGGGTACTGCCAGAATATTAGCTGTAGGTAGGGGGGAATTAAGGCTATCGGTAATATGCCCGCTAATTTTTCTTTGCTGCGCAGTCATGTTTGCGCTTAAGAAAAACAGTAGTATTCCAAGAAATCTTACTTTATTATTTTCTTTTAATATAATCTTCAACCAATTTATCCTTAATATCATCAAATTCTGGTTATGAAACTACTTTCCCTTTTTGGCCTTTCTATCTTAATTTCTATATAATAAGCAGTGAACTTAATGGCGTCAATTCAGTCAAGACTATTAAAGAATTCTTCAGCAAGCTTAACTTGAATATCATCGTATTCCTTTTGTGAAACAGTCTTCCCTACTGGTCGACTTATCTTTTTCCCAATTTTTAGTTTTACATATTTCATATAAAAGGTTACCTTATCAATAGCAAGTTCCAATATTATACCAGGAAGATTACCAAAGCCAGCAGGGCCATGCCTTATTGGCAATTCAGGAACATACCAGGCCTCCACATAATAGTTTTTCTTTTTTCCTGCAATTTGAGTTTTATAAAAAGTTGTTGCTTTATAACATGTATACTTCCCTATTTCCTTTGTTTCATTCTCTAAACTCCAACTGATATCACTCAGTTTTTGAGTAATATTGTATAGCACACCATCACTCTCTTTTTGTTCAATTACAATATCTTCTTCTAAATTTAAATAGTTTATTCCTTTTCCTTTTATAAATAATAGAGCTCCTTTATAGCCAATATTATCCTCAATCCCCATTTTCTCTATTGCTTTAAATACCGATTCATTTTTTGTAAAAGACAGGGTATATTCAACATCGTCAATATTCTCAAGGATTCTCCTGTTTAGGCCACCTATCCCTTTTATTACATCAGAATTTGAAACGGTATCTGTTTCTATGGGAAGGTCATTAAATTTTTTCCCATATACAATTGTTCCTATCGCATTTTGAGCAATCAAACCTTGATGGAGGAAAAATAAAAGTAAAATGGCTGTAGTTATTTTAAATTGAGTCATAATTATTCTGAATAAATATCTTTTTACTTAATAAGTTCGAATTTTAGAAACAAGTGTAATAAAACAAAATATTCTTTCCCATAAAAATGTTAAGAGAAAGAATATTAAATACTATAATTTAGAGTCTTTAAAAGGACTAATCTAGAAATACAACTAATATCCTAAACACTCTAGAGTTACTTCAAGCGCATATTCTTTGTCACCTGTCTCATTAAGCACTATTCCTCCAATTGCTCTACATATAGCTGCAAGCGCACTTCTTTCTGTTTTTTCTATACCAGGTACCTCTTTTGAGGTTGGAACTGTAGTTGTATTACCAAAACTTAATGCCATACTAAAGCAAAATGCACCTACTAAAATTAGTTTTTTCATAAAATTTTTGTTTTTAATTAATAAATGTATTATATGTATGTAAGTTAGCGAACTTAGTATTATGATATGAGCTAACAAAATCTTTTTTACTCAATATGCTCAAAAACCCTTCTACCAATTATTCTATTTTTTCTTTGTAATTTACATCAAGTATGGGTGTTATATTAAGCTATTAGTTTTCATCCTTTTCAGAAATATACCCCCATTTTTTTAATTCTTCTCTATCATTAATTATTTTAGTTCCGCCATCATGAATTATGACTGTTCGAGTTGCAACATCAAGAATATTCCTGTAATCATGGTCTGTTATAATAAACCCTTTTGTTTTGGATTGTTCCTTAATAATATTTTTAATCTCCTCTTTGTAAATAGGAGCAACTCCATTAAATGGTTCATCAATCAAAACATATTTCGAATTTGAAAATATTATTAAAAAAATTTCTAATAGTCGTCTCTCTCCCCCGGATAGGTGTTTACTCTTTTTATGTACAAGCGGAGATATTAAAGCATGTTTTTTTATCAAATTAGCATGTCGTTTATCACAAAATAGCTCTATCGCTGATTTAACAGTAACATGACTTGGTAAAAAATTATGCTGAGGTAAATAGCTAATCATTTTGCGACTATTAAACAGCCCTTTAACTAGTTTATGATCAATTCTAACAAACTTTCTGTTTGCATTTAAGGATCCGAAAATTATTTTTAAAAGTGTCGACTTACCAGTACCGTTTCGACCAAGTAATCCAACAATCTCTCCTGGAACACATGAAATATAAATATCTGTTAAAATTTGCTTATTGCCATAAGACTTAATTACACTATCAACATGCAATGCATTCATATTTGAATAGATAGAATGGCTATTATTGAGCTCAAAAGAAGAGTACTTATCCAAAGAACTTGTTTATTTAATCCAAGGTTAAAATAAAAGTAGTACTCATCAGAATTTCTTACTTCGTATATAAAATAATGAAAAGTTAAAGAAAATATTATAAAAGCACCGGCAGCAATATCAAAAGAAAACAAGTTCGAACTTTCATCAGTGCTTCCCGAAAGTGTTTCCGAAATAAACTTGCCTGAGAACCCAATTATAATTGACATTAACAATGCAGGAATAATTATCTTTTTGTAAAAAATCAATATCGCCTTAAATAATCTCATATCTTATTTGCTTACCTATTTTCCTGTATCATTTTTGAAGCTCTAAACCTGAATTTTCCATATTTTGCTATTAAACTAATAGTCTGGTTCAATGTCATATGTTTTTATGGTTGGCAAATGTAATCAATGTTTTAATTAAAACGTTGAAAATGTGATTTCGTAAAATAATATTCTGATATGTAGGATTAGGAAGTTTATAACAAAGGCGTTTCATGTTGAAAAGCTAGAGAGCTCAGCTTTGTCCTACAATTAATATTAGTACTTTGGTTTCAAAAATAATAAAAGAATGTATGTGACAAATTTGGTTTTATTTCAGGTCCTATTCAACTTTTGGAGAAATATCAGTTTCTTCTCCTTCAGTACTTAGATCAGAGTCTTCTCTTTCTGGTAAAATCACTTCCTTTTCCTGAATATTTGAAGGTGATTCTTCATAAACTGTTGAAATGACATGCTCTTCTGTTTGAGTTTCTTCTTGTTGAGTTTTGCTAAATTTCTTTTTAATGAATTTACTGTTTATGAGCTTGTTCACCAAAATCATAACCACAAAACCAATTATAGCCGTAAGCAACCATTCTAATAAACTTAGTTCATCTTTTTTAACCGCCACTCTTTTTGAAAAAATACCCCAAGCATGCCATATATTTTTTTTCACAAAAAACATATCTAACAAGTCAATGGAGAGTATGCCTGCTACCCAACCAATACCACTTGCTATAACCTCATCAAATATCTTGCTTATGACTTTTTTTATTTTCATGATTCAGAAATTAGAACTTTGAAATTAGAGGTAGCATACAAAGTTCAAATATACTAATTTCTAATTTCAGTATTTAATTTGCTAAAAATAATATTTTTCAAGGCATTTACCCAAAATTTTTCTGCATTTAAACTTTCAACCATTACCAATTCTTCTCCTCCACAGTGCTTAAAGAGTTCCGCATATTCGGTTGCAATTTCAAGGTTGGTTTCAAGGCAATCGGCAACAAATGATAAGGGGAAAACAAGTAATTTTTTCACACCTGTTTTAGCTTTTTCTTCAATTACTTTATCTGCAAAAGGGTTTAACCAGTTTTTGCCAAAGCGTGATTGATAACAAACGGTATAATTGCGCTCTTTTAAGTTGAGTTTTTCTGCAATTAGCCTTGTTGTGGCATAACACTGGGCCTGATAACAAAATTTATTTGCTTCGTTTATTTCTTGTGTGCATTTATGGGTTTGGCAACTTTCATCAAAATGGGTCATTTCTACCTGGTTGAGTGGTAAACCATGGTATGAAAAAATAACGTGTTCGTAATTGTCAGGTTGATAGGCTTTCATGCGTTCAATCCAGGCATCAATAAAAGCAGGGTGGTTGTAAAATTGGCTAATGAATTCAAATTGAGGCATTTCAGGCCATTTTTTTAAAATACTCATGGCTTTTTCAATTACCGAACCACTTGTAGATGAGGCATATTGAGGGAAAAGCGGAGCAATCACTATTTTTTCGAAATGCTCTTTTCGTATTTCATTTAACACATTTTTTAAGGATGGTTTTCGATAACGCATGGCCAGAAAGGCTTTCCATGAGCCATCTGATTGCTCATTTAGTTTCCCGAGCAACTTATTTCCATGGAAAATAATAGGCGAACCCTCTTCGATCCACAATTTTTGATACATCTTCGCAGATTTTGGTGCCCGAAAAGGGACAATAATCAGGTTAACTAAAAGCTTTCGGGCAAGCCAGGGCAAATCAATAACCCGGGAATCGTTTAAAAACTCTGAAAGAAACTTTCGAACATCTTTTGTTGAGGATGAATCTGGTGTACCAAGGTTAACAAGAACTACTGCGGTTTTTTGCATGCTAAAACTACTTATTGCATTTTGTAATACAGGTATATAATCATGGAAATTAAAACCATGCAACTTGCTGAACCATAATAAAATAGTGCATACTTGAATTTTTGCAAATTGTTGATGGCTTTTGTTGTAAATAACTTTCCTATTTGTGCAATTAAAAGTGCAAATATCATTACACTAAAATGTTCAATAGCCCAAAACTGTGAGCTGTGCTCTTTTTGCAATTCTTCAATTGTTTTTTTTGCAGCCTCGGCAGAACCATCCACAAAAAAATAGAGAATAATACCCAAGATTAAACCAAAGTACAACAAGCTAATGTACGTATACTCAATGTAAAGATTGATCTTTTGATACTCCTTTTTTAAAACCAGGCCTCTGATGGCCAAAATTACCAGTACAATGGCAACCAGGGTAAAAAGGGCACTTGACCAAACATGTATTTTAACAAGGATACTGTGCATATTGTTCACAAGTGTTCAATAATTTTTAATTAGGGCTAGTGTCATGTTAAAGCTAATTTGTCAGGTGACAACACCTGACAAGTGCACCAGGGCTAGCATTATAATCATTAATTTTTTGCTACTTGAAGATAAAGTTAATGCAAGGAAAATTACTATTTTTTTAAGAACCTTTGCACTTTTTTACAACTTCTTTTATGTAAATATTTAATTTTAATAGGCTTAGGCGTTTCTCAGTGAGCCCTAATTATCCATAAAATCTTCATACGTACACTCAAAAATATAGCTTTTATCAGCATTGGCAATTTTCGTCTGCTTAGTTTCTAATTCTGAAATATCAAACCTTGTGCTGTCTTTTAATTCCAAAAATGCATCTATTTCTTTTAGAATGTCAGCCTTAGAACTACCAAAAGCAGTCCCTCCAAAATCAATCATTGAGGCAACCAGGGTTTTAAGTTCTTTGTCGATATATTCAGTTTTTTTCTCTACTAAAATTATCTCTTTGAATAATTTGATATGCTCTCCGCTACCAAAAGTACTGTATCCACAATAATCGCAACCCGCGTTATCGTAACCAATTGTTAACCAGGTTCGATCGTAATCTTCATAATAAATATTGAGCAACTTAAAAAGGTCATCATCGAGCTTTCCGTTAGTAGCTTTAGCTTTTTTCAGAAAGTCTGGCAAAAATTTATAAGCTTCGCTATCAGCCTCGCTGCTAAGACATTCTGTTTTAATTGGCAGAAAATTATTTATCCACGACCAGGCATCAGCTGGTTCACTATCACCGGCATAAACCACGTCTGGATGTGACTTTTGCATGCCTTCATATATTGCTGTGGTTATAAATTCAGCATCATTTCTGTAGAATTCAATTAATCCAGTGTCAGTTTTTATGGTTTCGTATTTATTTATTGTATTTAAAAATGAATCAACGCGGGATGCAGCCATATAAGGTTGTAGGAATATCTTTACTTGTTCAAGGTCAGCAGGAGGACCTTCGAGTAACATTGTCTCTTCACTTTTTTCATTGCTTTCGTCTGGTTCTTCAATGGCTGTTTCTTCTAAAACAGTGGTATCAGTTTCATTATTTTCTTCTTTTGGCTGATTATTGCAGCTCCAAAGTAGCATAAAGCTTAAAAAAAACACTAAAAGGTTTTTCATGGAAAGGTATTTTGTTAGGGTTATTAATGAAATTTGCTATACAAATTTTCGTAAATTTATTTAGTTAAATGTACAAATTCAAGAAAATTTATCTTAAAATGTCTTTATTTCAATGCTTCAATCGCCAACTCTTTCCCCTGCTTCACCCTATCGGCCATGCCAATTCCGCTTCTTAGATTGCCCCCAATAAATAACCCCGGATGTTCTTTTTGCAAATAATCAATTGTGTCAAAGCGTATACCACTATCCACACCATATTGCGGAATTGCATTACTGTGCCTGATAATTTTAAATAAATCGGGTTTAAATTCAGGCAATTTCATCAAGTCAACTGTCTCTTTTTCAATTACTTCTTTAATTTCGTCATCGCTTAAGGCTGTTAATTCAGATTTTCTTACTCCGCCCATAAAAATGGTTATTAGTGCCCCACCTTTGGGTGCTCTATTTTCTAAAAAGGCCGACAAAAATAAATACCCCAAAACACTTCTATTTTCTTTAAAAGGAATAAGTCCTCCAAAACCATCTAAGGGAATTCCTTCCCATTTATTAAACCCAAGTACTATTTCAACCACCTTGGCGTAGTGTAAGCTGGTAATTTTAGAGATGTCCGAATCGGAAATGAAAGGCAGTATTTCTCCTAAAGCAAAAGCCCCTGTTGTGGTAATTAATTTTTTACTGCTGAATTCAACTTGTTCACCATTTTTTTGTCCGGTAACCTGAAAACTTCCGTTGCGATGATGTATTTCAATATTCTCTATTCCAAAACTAAAATTCTCGGGTTTGGCAGATTGATGCAAAGCATTGGTAAAGGATGATAAACCTCCTTTTGCTGAAAATACTTTACGAGTAATCTTTTTTGTTTGCTCATCTTTTTTTTTGAAACCTTTTTTAATAGCTCCACCAATAAAACTACCATAGTCTTGTTCGAGATTATACAATTTTGGCAGGGCGTATTTGGGGATAAGGTAATCAGGATCGCCTGAATAAACACCAAGAATAAAAGGGTCGATAGCATAATCTAAAAAACTTTGTCCCATGCGGCGTTTAACCATTTCAGCAAGGGTTTCGTGTGGATTTTTACCAGGTTTTCTAAAGGGCTCACCTAAAATCCTGAATTTATCTTTCCAGGTAAAAAGCGGTGTTTTAATACCCTCAATTAAACCAGAAGGTAGTTTTTGCCATTCGCCATCTTTTAAAATATAGCGTTTATTTACTTCATCCTTAGCCACTTCCAATTTGCAAAGGCCTTCTAAATCTTCAAATAATTCAACCACTTCTGCTGTGCCAAGTACACCAGTATTAGGTCCTTCTTCGTAATTAAAGCCATTTTCCTGAGCCGAATGAATAACACCTCCAGGGCGGTCTTTTTTTTCGAGCACGTGAAAATCTACTCCGGCTTTATTTAAATGATGCGCGGCAGTCAGGCCGGTTAAGCCTGCTCCAATAATGATGATGTCTTTTTCAGTTGTATGGTTATTTGTCATTTTAGGGTTTGTTTTAGGAATTGTATTACCGATATCCACAGAGTCACGCAGAGGTTCACAGAGTTTTTCTTTGTGAATCTCTGTGTTGGCTCCACGTATCTCTGTGAAATTGTCATATGCTATACCGTTTTTGAATATTGTGCTTCTTTCACCGTCAACAAGGGATCAAACGCCATGGCAATATTTCGTACTACAAAAAAGCCCTGTTCTTTTAATTTTAACTCACCTGTTTTGTATTCCACCAAATCGTCTGCAATAAATTGTTCAAGCTTTTCTTCTTTAAAATCAACTATTTGAGCAACTTCTTCAACAGTTATTGAAAAACGTTCTGCAATTTCTGCAAAGCTTAGGTAGCCATTGCACATAATTTCGGTAATTACATCACGGCGTATCATGTCTTCTTTGCTTAATTCATAACCTCGTACTACCGCTAAGTCATTATTTTCAATAGCAGTCATGTAATCATTCAAAATTTTTGTGTTTTGAATGTAAGCTCCGTTTAACTGGCTGATTGATGAAGTTCCAAAACCATAAACCTGTCCGGTGGTTTCGCGGGTAGCATAGCCCTGGAAGTTTCTGTGCAACTTTCTGTTGTTTAGGGCAATACACAGTTCGTCGTCGGGTTTTGCATAATGATCCAGACCAATTGAAACATAACCTGCTTTGGTCAGCATTTCCAAACCTGCATCAAACATGGCTAATTTTTCTTCTGGCCCTGGTAAACCATATGTTTCGAGTTTTTTTTGTGCTTTTTTCACCCATGGAACGTGAGCGTACGAAAAAGTAACCAACCTGTCTGGCGAAATATCTATGGCTTTTTGCACAGATTCTTTAAAACTATCGATGGTTTGATAAGGTAAGCCGTAGATTAAATCAAGATTAACTCCCTGGAATCCAATCTTTTTCATGTACGCCACTAAATCTTTTACAGGATATTTTGAAGGATCGCGGTTAACGCTTTTTAAAATTTTTGGATCAAAATCCTGGATGCCGAGGCTAAGTCTGTTAAAGCCAATTTGCTTCAATCGGTCAATATCCTCATACCCTAAATAAGCAGGGTTGCATTCCATGGCAATTTCAGCATTATCGGTAAAACTGAAATCTTTTTGCAAAGCCACCATAATTTCCTCAATGTAACCTAAGGATATGGCGTTTGGCGTTCCACCTCCCCAGTGGATTTGGCTTACTTTACGTGATTTATCCAACAAGGCCGCGACCGTTTCAATTTCTTTAATAACAGCATTCACATAACGCCTTACAACATCATCGCCACGCAAAATACTGGTATTGCAGCCACAAAAATGGCATAATTTGGAGCAAAATGGAATGTGTACATAAAATGAAATATTCTCAGGCACATCTGTATTTGATTTTTTGATATGCCTTATGTAATCATCACTTCCAAATTCTTCGTGAAAAAATGTAGCCGGTGGATAGCTTGTGTATCGTGGCCCGGGTTGGTTGTATTTTTTAATTATATCTATATTCATTGCGTTGATTTTAGTGGACACTCATTGGACGGATTAAGCGGACTTAACGGATCCTGGCTTTTGCGTTGAACAAAAATCCGTCTTATCTGTTCAATCCGTCTCATCCGTGCCCCTGATTTGCATTCTAATTTACCTCCAATCCTGTTCTTTCACCCAGTCGCAAATATATTTTGCATTTTCAAACGGCGAACCAGGCAAAAATCCATGTCCAAAGTTAAAAATCCAATTTTGATTATTTTTCCCGAAATTTAGATACTTCTTTAATTCTTCCTCTATTGTTGCTTTATCAGCGAAAACAATTCTTGGATCAAGGTTGCCTTGTATTCCAACTTTAGGATCAACCAATTTACGTGCTTTTTCAATTGGTGTTTGCCAGTCAACGCTCACATAGTCGCAAATGTCATAAGTGGCCTTTTCAATTCCTAAACCTATTCCTTTTGGGAAAAAGATAAATGGAGTACCTGTTTCACGAACAGCATTGCTTATTTTTTTTATTGACGGCAAAAACAATTCAAAATACAAATCGTTGGGTATCAGACCAGAATTAGTATCGAATAGTTGAAAAACTTCAACTCCATGCTCTATTTGTTTTAGGGCATAATGTATCGATAATTCAGTGATTTGCTCAATCAGTTTTTTAGTTTCAGCTTTTTCTTTAAAGAAAAATTTTATCGCATCACCAAAGTTCGATTTACTTCCAAGTCCCTGAATCATAAAGGTTAACACAGTCATAGGTGCCCCACAAAAACCAATTAATGGAATATCTGCTGGTCTTGTTTTGATGATTTCATCAATTGCACGGTAAATGTACTCCAGTTTTTCAGGTTCTTGTTTGAACTTACCTAATGGCAATTGCATGTCCTTAACCGGAGTTTCAAAAACGGGGCCTTTGTCGGTAAAATCAAGTCCCATTCCCATTGCATACGGAATCACCAGAATATCTGAAAACAAAATAGCAGCATCTACACCAAGGTCATCAATTGGCAACAAGGTTACTTTGGCAGCCAGTTCTTTGTCCTGCATCATCTCCCAAAAAGAGTGTTTCTCTTTTAATGCTAAATAGTTAGGCAATACCCGACCAGCCTGGCGCATAAACCACATGGGAGGCCTTTTTGTATTTTTCCCTTTTAGTGTATCTAGTAATATCGAGTTCATTTATTTATATTTATTTCTACATAACAATCTTTTACTGTGTGTTTATAAGCAGGTAAAAACAAAGGTAAGATCTCATCTTCAAATCTTTCCCAAATACAATTTTTAAATGAAGAATATTCATTTTCAGCAGAGATGCTTTTTTTAAGTTTCTTTAGTACATTTTTTAAGGCCGGTCGGCATATTTCACCACTATTTGAGGCACTAAGAGATAAAAGATTAATATGTTCTTTGATGCTATCAAATACTTTTTTACGAAAATAAACTAAATCACCACTATTGAGATTACAAACTTTTATTGTTTTTGAGGCTTTCTCATCTCCATGCTTCGTTAATATTTCCCCTGTTTTTATATTAAAATCAAAATAATCTTCTACTCTATCAACTTCGGGATGGATTATTAAAGGCTTCTCTATTTGATTTAGTCTAATTGCATCATAAATGTCCAAATCCAATTCAATGTTATTCTCCACAGGAAATTCATCCAGCTTGCTGTGATTGCATGAATGGCATGCAGGAAACAAATTACTCCATTCATAAGCTAAATACCTGTATTTTTTAGTATTTTTTGGTCTATAGTGTTCTATTTCAGGTTTGTAAACTATCTTTTCACAATATCCACATTTATTATGATATATTTCTTTTAGTTTATCACGAACATCTTCTGCCCCATAGTAATTTCCTGAAACATTGACTTCTTTTTTATTGTATTTTTCAAGATGTTTTTTGAATTTATCATTACTCAAACTTTCCGGAATGTCTGTATAATCCTTTCCTATTCTTATCATAACCAGTTATAGATCCTCTTTTATCAAGTTATCCAATCTCGTTTGTACCTCTTTATTAAATAAGATTTCATCATATCCATCTTCAGTTCTTATTTTCGACAAGTCGCTGGATGATTTAGGCAAGAATTCAGTAAATCCAAAAATTGGAGAACTTAAAATTGAATTTGGTGTCAAAGTGCTAAAATCGATATCTAATTTTTCAGCTGTAATACCCTTTTTCTCATCACGTTGCACATTTATTACTACAGTATTCTCTGGTGCGCCCAACAAAGGTATTGGGCTATGTGTTGAAGCAATAAACTGGATTTTTGGAAATGTTTCTGTTAGTTTTTCAACCAATGCTTTTTGCCATTTTGGGTGCAGGTGCAAGTCAATTTCATCAATTATCACAATCCCGGTCAGTTCTGTAAAATTTTTCATTTCTGGCTGGTTTTCAGAAAGACGGATGATGATATCACCGACCATAGCAATGATAGAGCGGTAACTTGAGGCAAGTTCTTCAAATATTTTAGGGTCTTTATCATCTTTTTCAATGTATTTAATAATTGTTGAAGTGCCTTTTCTTTCAATTATTATATCTTCAACCTGAGGGCTTAAAAGATCCAGTAGTATTTTTTTTGCACTATGAAAGTATTTTTTTTGCCCGGCATCCTTCTCCCATGCTGCAAGTTCTTCTTCAATGTCAAGGAGCTTACCATCTGAATTAAACAGGCTATAAGTCCTGCCTTTATCATTTCTTTTGGTGTCTTTATTTAGTCTTGCAGGTCCATAGGTGGCCAAATTTTCAAAAGGTATTACATTATCCTCATTTCCTCCTACTGCAATTGAAACTATTGAATTTATATAACTGTCTGTACCTTTTTTTAATTCAAGAAATATATCAGCATGTTTGTTTAGAATTCTATTATCTTCTTCTCTTCCAAATAAGCCAATTGTAATTGCTTGCAATAAAGAAGTTTTTCCATAACCATTTTCCCCAGTAAAGAAAATCCAGTGAGGATCATTAATACTATTTTTATCAGAACTTATAACTATGTCAGTAAGGGATAGTCTTGTAATTCCTTGATAATCATGGATTATAATCTTTCTAAGTGCTTGAGGTA
>JBNKJW010000121.1:0-38762 GCA_050291445.1 Bacteroidales bacterium
AATGAAATGACCGTTTGGCGTTGTGAAATGCATGTTTTTGGTAATGAAATGATCGTTTGGCGTTGTGAAAGGCCAATAGGTTTCTATTTTACGTTGTAATATCATTTTGACAGTTCATAACGCAGGATAAACATTTCATAATGTAATAACTGCATTTTGCAACATCATGTAAAAAATATGTAATTAAGTTAATCCCAGATTAACCCTTAGTAAATGCACTATTTCAACGCTATTGCGTTTTCTATTACATAACTCGGGTTAATACGTCGATAACACTATCATCAACACCCCGCTAAGTATGCCAGCCAGAGCAATTGCCTTTCGTTTAATATTTACCTCTTTAAATATAACAGCACCTGCCAAAAATGAAATGATTACACTTGCCCTTCGTAATACAGATAAAATGGTGATTAAGGCATCTTCATCATTTAGGGCGGCAAAATAAGCAAAATCAGCAACGGATAACAATATCCCAATTAAGGGAATGGATAACCGCAAACGAAATGGTTTCGATTCTTTTCTTTTAGGGTACCAAACAAATAAAAGAAAAGGTAAAAAAACAGGTGCCATATAGATGGAGAACCAGGCCTGTACGGCCATCCTATCATAATTCCCAATCAAAAATTTATCGTACAAGGTACTGATGGAACCCAAAAATGTGGCAAATATGATTGCAAAAATCCATTTATTCGATTTAAAGGATATTCCTTCCCTGTTTCCTGCCATTGCAAAAAAGTAAAAGAAGCCTAGCACAGTTACAATACCAGCCCATTGCCAAAAGTTATAGTGCTCCTGAAAAATAATCATGGCTCCAAATAATGTCCAGATGGGCCCGGTTGCCCTTATTGGGGTAACAATGGTCAAAGGCAGGTTTTTAAGCGCCGTGTAGGCAAAAAACCACGATGTACCAACCAGTAAGGATTTTGTTAAAAACAAAAGGTGGGTTTGCCAACTAACTGATGGTACGTAAAAATAAGAATTGGCAGTTAATACCTCAAAATGTGATAATAAAATAAAAGGAACAAATAAAAGACCTCCTGTTGCCGAGGCAAAGAACAAAACAGGAAAAACAGCATTGTCTTTTAATGAAACCTTTTTTGAAATATCGTAAAACCCTAAAAAGAAACAGGAGATTAATCCGAGAAACACCCACATTTTACATCAAATTTAGCGGGCAAAAGTAGCTAAACTTTATAAAACAAGCCTTAACCAAACGAAAAGTTTTTTGCTGAAGAAATAGCTAAGAAGGTAATAACCTGAGTTCGACATAAAATATTCAACACAGAAATTCGGAATTATACCAGATATGTGCTAAAAATGCAGAAAGAATAGCGGACTATTTTGAGGGATTTTTAGTGCAGAGGTGGTGTGATTACCTCCGGTGAGTGCTTCGCAGTTCCGAATTTTCGATTAGATTTGCTATCAGCCGAATCGGCCTCGTAACTATAGCACTCCTTTAGCTTTGCCGCAATTTCAGGCCAAAATTCAAGCGAATTGGTACCTTTAAACAATGAAAGGATACTTTCAGCGGCATCCAGAAACAATTCGGTATTGTTGCGTTCATACACTTTTTTCTGCATCTAAAACATCCGACGTCTTTACGTATGGTCTCCACCCTTTATTTTACAGTTTTTCGACTTTTTAAATACCCTTTTGTCATCAAAAAAAGATAAATGGCAAGTAAGAACAATACCATGTGGTATTTCACAAACCAGTAAAGAAGTATCCTTAAATTAAAGGGTCTGTGTAATGGAACTTCTCCGTACCACAAACCACCTTTGTAAGAGGGTAATATAAAATGGATTGTATCCTTATCGCGGAAATAGATAAATTTTCGATATAACAGTGCTTTCCCCCTGTATCCCTGGCGCAAACTATGGCGCTCTTCAAAGCTTCTGCCAATGATTTCGTCTGTAAACCAATCCACATAATTTATTATTTCATTGCTTGGGTAATTGGCTTCATAACTGCTATCATTCTCCCAGTTTCGTGAGGACCATTCCCAAAACATTTCCTTTCCGGGTATGCCAGATTCGTTACTTTTTCCTATTAAAATCCCTTTGTCATTTATGGCATAATAAATATATTGATCAATCCATGCCCAGTTACTAAAAGAGCTTATACTGGTATTTTTTTCAGCTTCTAAGTTAGTTTGATTAATATAGCAAACTAAGTCTTTTTGGTTTAAGATGTATTCCTTGTCACCAATTATGCTTGTATCATTGAGTTTATGTGTTGTGTGAAAAACTGAACCGGTTTGTGCCATTTTTAACATAGAGTAATAATGGCTAGAATCTGTGTTGTATAAACCTATATTATAAGAAAAGCTATGTACCATTGAGTCCCGGATATTCCATTCTTCAAAAACGGAGCTGTCAGTCTCGCTCCATTTTTTCCAAAATCAACTGATTTCCAGTAACTATAGTAATTAAAAGTTGTATTTTTATACCAGTTACTGTCTTCATTTAAAATTGTGTCCTGGTTCTTTTTTATGGTGTATCTTTTATGAACTACTCCTTGGTTTTTATCCATTACAGCCACAATTTTGGCTGGGTTGGTATCATCCTGCAAAAAATAATTAATAATGGGTAAACTATCTTTTCCCAGCCCATGGTTTCTGGGTTGCAGTGTTGTTTTTTCTTTTGGAACCGAAGCTTCAATTAAAAGTAAATAGTTTAAATCATCGGAATAAGTAACAATCATCAATGCAACTATGATAACTGCTGCAGCAATTTTCAAAGGTATTTTCATTTAGGAAAGTTAATATGAGTGTTTTGTAAAAAACGTTATTCAGTCCTATTGCTATTATTTAATAGTTTTAATACATACTCTCTCTGTTCCAATGCTGCCAAATGAAAATAAAACCACTTTTTATCGCTACCTAACACATAATGATCGTTGTCATCAATTACTTTCATTAGTTTTTTGTTATTGACGGCACTCAAAGCTTCTTCCCTCCATTGATTTGCATCATAATAAAAGCCAATTTCGGGAAATACTGCCTGAAATTTTTTAAACTTATCTTCAATTAAGTCTGGCTGGTAGCTGAAACATTCTTGGAGTTTAGTTCTAATTGAAGACCAAAACTCTAATGAGTTAGTGCCTTTAAAAAGGTTAATTATATTTTTAGCAGCATCTAAAAAAAGTGCTGTATTATCGCGTTCATAAACCTGATTTTCAACCTCTTTTACAAACCTCCATTTTAAATGCGATTGATCCGGGTAGGAGGCTGCTTCGGCATGGCCAATATCTGGTAAGGTGTTGTATTCAAATTGTTTTAACCGGGTAATTCTTTCCCATTTTCCATTATTAAACAGCTCAATTTTTCCAATATTGTTTTCTTGTGGGTTGTGCCTGCCAGAGAAATTCTGGTGTGCCCAGCTATCAGCATAAGTGTGCAAGGCAATTCCCAGCCGAATTAAGTTCATTATTCTCTTTTCGCCCTGGCTTTTGCTTAACTCAACTATTGCTGACTGAACTAGTTCTTTTGATTGTTTACTATTTTGTTTAACACAAAAATCGCCATTATCTTCTAGGTCAGGTAAAAAATGAAAAGGAATGTAGATTTTATTCTGAACACCTTCTTTAAAAGCTTTAATAAATTGCAAACCTCTATGCGCAGTACAAATTGGATCAAAGGTACTACCTGTAAATCTTTTGCTAAGAATCTCAAGGTGGCCTTGCACATTCATTTTTTTATGATCAACAGCATCATCAACATATTGCGAAGCATAGGCAATAATTTGGGAATCTTCTGGCGAAAACCCTGCTTTTTCTGTGAGTACCCTAATTGTATTATAATGAAAATCTATTTGCACTTCTAATTATTTTCTGGTTTTGCACAACAAATATAAAATTTAGTATCGATAAAATTGCAGACTATTTGCGATGGATTTAAATTTAATGCTTTACAAATGATTATTAGTTAAACTTCATAGTTAGATTAGTGGATAAGTTTATTAAATATTCTGAAACATTTTCAATAAATAAAATTATATTTGTTAACTTAACCTAAAATAATTGTTAAATATATGGCAGGAAATAAAACATTTTCGATGATTAAGCCCAATGCCGTTAAAAGTGGGCATATTGGACATATTATGGCGGATATTGCAGACGCCGGTTTTAGAATTGTTGCATTAAAAATGCAAAAGCTTAGTATTTCACAGGCAAAGGCATTTTACGGCATCCACGAAGGGAAACCTTTTTTTGATGGATTAATAGACTTTATGTATTCGGGTCCTGTGGTAGCCATGATTCTGGAAAAAGAAAATGCAGTGACAGAATACCGAAAATTGATTGGTGCTACCAATCCCGAAATGGCCGAAGAAGATACCATACGGAAAAAATACGGGATAAACACCCAAATGAATGCCGTACATGGCTCTGATAGTGATGAAAATGCTTTTATCGAAGCCAATTTCTTTTTCTCCATGCGCGAAAGGTTTGGCCCACGTGGAGTGGAAATGTTAACAGATGCAATTAATCAATTATAGAATTAAAATATAGGTCATTGGACATTAGTTATTTGTCATTAGAAAAAATGACCAATGGCTAATGACAAATGACCATCAAAAACATTTAAATTCCCTGTCCAACCCATCCATTTTCATCCAGAAAAAGCACCTCCTTATACCCGATACTCTTTACTAAATCTAAAGCCTCTGGCAGTAATGCTTTCACATCATTAGGATGATGTGTATCTGCACTTAAACAAACTGGTATATTGAGTTCTTCACATTTCTCTAATATAAAATTCGAAGGATAAAACTCTTCATTTAGCTTTTTAAGCATGCCCCGGGTGTTTATTTCAACAATTGCATTAGTTTTGGCTACTTTTTCAAGGGCCTCAAAAGCCATTTCTCTATACCAGCTCTCGTTCTCATCAAAAAAATAACTGCCTTTGTTATATTTTTTAATTAAATCGAAATGAGCAATCACATCTGGCCCTTCATTAACAGCCATGTCAACAAGCTGCTGATAATAATACGCAACCAGTTTTTTTATATCTCCATCAAATAACTCATTAAGCCCTTTCTCAAACCAGGGTTTTCCACCATCAAAGTCCCAAAACCGACCATTTTTAAACTGACCTAAAAAATGTACACCACCAATTGTATAATCTAAACCTAAATGTTTGTATTGTTTAACCCCACAAAGATTTTTAACATAGTCAACTTCCATCCCCAAAAAAATCTTTATTTCATCCTTATACTTTTCTTTTAGGTGCTTAATTTCCTTAATGTATGCAGCCAGTTGCTCATATTTCATGTTCCATCCCGATTCGAACGGAACTGGCGAATGCCCTGAAAAGCCATAAGCATATAAGTTATTTTTAATAGCCGATTTCACATACAGTTCAGCTTCACCCTTTCCATCGCAGTAATGAGTATGACTATGATAATTTGTCCAACGCATATAATTTAAATAGGTTTATAAATTGTTATATTTTCCAATGTTTATAACATTTTTCAATATAATAATTTAAATCAAAATAAAATTAACATTTTTTAATACAATTTTGGTTGACTTGAATAATTTACTATTGTACCTTTGTTAGTACCTCTATAATACATCTGCTTCTTAAATAGAATAAAGATGTTATTTTTTCATAATAAGGTTTAGGTTAATGATTGGGCGGATTGGTTACCCGCCCTTTTTCATGAGACTAAGTTTTCAAAAACCGAAGGTGCATTGAAAACTCGAAGTCGAATGAATCCCGAGAGTATTTTTAAAATGTACAACCTCGCAAAAAATGCTAAATCTTAAAATAACAAAAACAATTAATGGATTGTTTCGGGATAAAGACTAAGTTTTCAAGAACCAAAGGTGAATTAAAAACTCGAAGTCGAATGAATCCCGAGAATGTTTTAAGGGGTCATGCAATATTTCTGGAGATTTGTAATTTTACATTTAAATTTGGACAAATGCTCAAGCCACAGGGCTTTTCATTTTTTGGTTATTCGCTATCGCTCATGAACTCCACTTCGTTACGGTTGATCAAAAAACGAAACAAAAAAATCAAGGCTCATGACGTTTTCCTGGTTTGAATTTAATAAATGTTATGATATCCACCTTCGTATTTTCAACTTCATTGAGTTCTCTATTGGTTGTTCCGAAACTAAAATTAAATAGCCTCCGGCTCCGGCTCCTGAAAGTTTCCAGCCAAGGGCAACATCCTTGTATTGCTCAATCACCTGTTTGATTTTGTTGTTAACCATGTTTGGAAATAGTTGCACCTGGGCTTCAAAGGATTTTTTAAATGCTTCACCAAATTTTTCAAGATCTAAATTATTGATGGCCTCCCAGCAATCGTCAGCAGCAACAGAAAGAGCATACACATTTTCTTTTGTTATTTGAGTAGTTGAAAGTAAGTCAGTACCCTCTGGTCGTGGCCATAAAGTAACCATGTGCAAATGTTGCTCCAACCAGCTTAAAATTTTCTCGTCGTAAACTTTTTCAATTTTATCGGGCCAATATTCGCCACTGTAATAGTGCCTTGACAAACCTGGTACACAAATACCAATAGCATCTTGTGCCCCCGAAATAATTTTGTTACCAGGCTTATTTTCGTACCGAAATAAGATTTCTGCCAGCTTTTCAGGTTTCTCAAGGGGCAATTGATATGGCCATATCCTCTTTGCAGCATTTCGGGAAGATGTTGACATTCCACTTCTTTCATTGTATTCAATAACGGGCTCTATAGAAATAGTTAAAGCCCAGCCTGGATGGATTTTTGATAACATGGGCTGGTCAATCCATGTTCCGGCAAGGTCAAGCCGGTAAGGCAACTGGCTGCTTAATTCGCCTCTTAATTTAGTGGTCGATCTTTCAGGTAAGCCTTTATCCGGAATCCTTTTCAATACAATGTATTCAATTCCTAACTCCTTGCATAATTCGGCCTTTGCGGGTGAATGGCCATCTTCATTTACAACATACCTATCAGGAATATTTCGTTTTAAATCTTCGGCAAAATCAAGAATACCATTCCCCGAATTAATCCTGGCATCAGTTACATACCTGATTGCTTTTACCATGTATAAACGTTCCTGCTCCGAATTAACTGTATACCTGCCTTTAAGTTCAAGTACAGTATCATCCGAGCCAATGCCTACGCATAAATCGCCATAGCTTGCTGCTTCTTTAAAAAAAGCCACGTGACCGCTATGGAGCATATCAAAACATCCCGAAACAAAAACTTTTTTATTCATTTAATATCCTTTCAAAGTTGATTACATTCTAAAATTAACCTTAAAACTAAATAAAAAACAACTAAATCCAATAAAATTTCAATTGCATCAAAAAGTTTAATTTGTGAAGCACGATCTGAAATACTTATTAAAGCACTCATTTTCATCAAATTACAAAATCAATTAAAGAATTAGTTGTATAACTAAGTATTTAGTTGTACATTTGTTGCATGAACGAACTAACAAAAGCCGAAGAACAAGTAATGCAAATTCTCTGGAAAATTGAAAGAGGATTTGTGAAAGATGTAATTGAACACTTAGACAATCCCAAGCCAGCTTATAATACTATTTCTACTATTATTCGAATTTTGGAAAAAAAAGGATTTGTTGATCACAAAGCCTATGGAAAGACCTATGAATATTTTCCAATTGTTTCTAAAAAAGATTATACCAAATCTTTTTTTGGGAGCTTTTTGCAAAAATATTTTAGTAATTCTTTCCAGCAGCTGGTCTCATTTTTTTCAAATGAGGATGATTTAAGCTTAGAAGAAATGGAAAAAATAAGGCGTTTGCTTGACGAAGAAATCAAGAACAAAAAAGAAAACCGATGATTACAAACTATTTTGAAGGATTGTTTGAGTCAATGCTTATTATAAGCTTCTTTTGTTTGATATATTTATTTATATTTAACAAAGAAGCTTCTTTTAAGCAAAATCGCTTTTTTTTGTCGTTAGGGCTTGTTCTAAGTGCCACTTTGCCTTTTATCAACATTCCTGTTTCAGATAATACACCTATGCTTTATTTTGCTGATCTAACAAGTATAGAGGTTTATGGATATGAATCAATTGATAAAAGTATTGAAAGTTCGTTCAAATGGATAAATGTTTTTCATAGCATTTATTTTATAGGTGTTTTCTATTTTTTAAGTAGGTTTTTATACCAATTAGCTAAGATATCCAGCTTTTACAGAAAAGCTGAGGTACAAAAGAAAGGAAATGTTAACCTGGTTTATACGGGCAAAAAACACTCTGTGTTTTCATTTTTTAATTCCATTTTTATCGACAGTACTTCTGCAACTTCTGCAGATCTGGATATTATCATTAATCACGAAAGGGTACATATTACCCAAAAACATTCAATTGATCTTTTGTTGTTCGGGGTGTTAGCTATCGTTCAGTGGTTCAATCCATTTGTATGGTTGTATCGAAAAATCATCAAACAAAATCATGAGTTTCTGGCAGATAAAGGGCTCCTGAAAAAAGGTTTATCATTAGAGAAATACCAGGAAGTTTTACTACAGAATTATTCATTTTTAAGTTTTGGATTGACCAACAGTTTTAATCATTCTTTAACATTTAAAAGATTAATCATGATGAAAAAAAATAGTTCAAATAAAAGTAGTTTGCTGAAGATAGTTTTGATTTTGCCAATTGTTATAGTTATTTCTATTTGGGTATCGTGCTCAAAAGAATTGCAAAACCTGACAACACAAGATGAATTAACAGTAGAAACGGTAAAATCGAAAACTGCTGATGGCGAAGAAATTTTTATGATTGTAAAAGAAATGCCGCAATTTCCTGGTGGAGAATTAGGTTTAAGGAAGTATATTGCTGATAATGTAAAATATCCAAAAGCAGCTGCTGATAGCGGGATTTCTGGTAAAGTTTATGTCCGTTTTGCTGTTATGTCAACAGGCAAGGTTGAAAAAGTTGTAATTGCACGTGGTGTCCATCAATTATTAGATGAAGAAGCCATGCGTGTAATTAGCAAGTTGCCTGACTGGACACCAGGCAAGCAAAAAGGAAAAGCTGTAAATGTCTGGTATACAATTCCTATCAATTTTGCATTAGATAATGCAAATGACAAAACAATAGTAATAACTACAAAGGACGGTGAAACTATTAAGTTGAAAAACCCAGAAGATGCAAAAAACTATGATGTTGAAAATATCGAAAAAATTAAGGTTTTAAAGAATGCTGATAGAAATACAGAAAAAGTTGCTGCAAATAATGGAGAAATTGTTCCGGTTTTAACTGAAAAGGTAAAGGAAATACTGGAAGCACCAAAATATGATAATGAAAAAACAACTTCGGACAATGAAAAAGTCTTTCTAATTGTTGAAGAGATGCCAAAATTTGAAGGTGGACATGAAGGTCTAAAGAACTTTATTACCAATAATTTAAAATACCCTGAGGAAGCTAAGAAAAATGGTGTAACAGGAAAAGTATATGTCAGGTTTGCGGTGAATAAAGAAGGAATGGTTGAGAAGTCTGAAATAGCACGCGGCGTATCACCATCACTAGATGCTGAAGCCCTAAGGGTAATTAATTCATTACCAAAATGGACACCTGGAAAACAAAAAGGCAAACCTGTAGCAGTTTATTATACTGTTCCAATTAAATTCGCATTAAAATAGTATAGAAGGTAACTTTACATTCAAATAGCGGAATCAGAAAAAACTTACTGATTTCGCTATTATTTCACAAAAAATCAGCCCAATGAGAAAAAAATATTGCTTTGGTTTGGTAATCATGCTTTTTTCAATAAGCTTATTTAGCCAGGAGATTGACGAAATTGAAATCATTAACAATAATGTTGAATCAGGGAATATATACACTGCAATACAAAGTGCTAAAAAGTTGCTTGCCACAGATAGCTTAAGTGCAGAATTGTGGTACGAATTAGGGAAACTACAAAGAAGGGTTCAAAAATACAATCAAGCAGCAACCTCATTTTCAAACGCTTATAAATTAGATTCATCAAACCTTGTTTTTTTGTATGCAAAAGCAAAAACAAGCTACCTGGCAGGAAAAAAAACAGCTGCCGTTAGTGACTACAAAAGTTTACTAAAAAAAGACACTGCTCATGTGCCAGCATTGCTAAACCTGGCCTCTTTCTACAACAAAAGTGAGGACTATAGCAAAGCTTTTCATTTATATAAAAAACTACATTTTATCGATAGCCTGAACTCTGAGTATTTAAGAAAAATGGCTGTTTGCAAAATGAAGCTAAAAGAAATAAATCCCGCTTTCAATTACCTGAGAAAAGCTTATTCCATTGATTCGGCTAACATTAATGTAGTCAGCATCCTAAGCAAGGTTTATACGAATATGAAAAAGTATGATTCTGCTTTAATGATTGTGGACAAAGCTATTTCTATGTATCCAAACGAAGGGGAATTGTATGCCCTGCGTGGTTATACACATTTCAAGAGAAACCATCATTACAGAAGCATTCCTGATTATGAAAAAGCAATTGAACTGGGTATTTTTTCAATAGGAACAGCAAGGTATAGGCTTGGAGCTAGTTTATTTGCTGTTGAGAGATTTGAAGACGCAAAAGAAGTTCTTGAAAAACTCCTATTTCCCGATACAGTTGATCACAAAGTTTGCATTTACCTGGGAAACATATACAATGAACTTGGAGATCCGGATAAAGGGATTGTGTTTCTAAATAAATCCCTGGAACTACAAGCACCAGAAGAACTTTCGATGTCAAGCACCTATCGTGGGTTGCAAGCCTGCTACCATAAAAAAGGGCTTTATTACAAAGAAATAGAAATGATAAAATTAAGACACGAAGCATTAAAAGAGAGGTATTATTCAGATAGGTATATGCTCGAAATAGCTGAGGTTTACGAAGTAAATTTAAACAATAAACCAACAGCCCTTAAATATTACGAAAAATTCTATACCGGAATTAAAGATTGGTACCCCGAAGAAAGTAAAAATAAAATTGAAATAAAAATTAACCGATTAAAAGAGGACATCCATTTCGAAAAATAATAAAATATTGTAGTAGAGACCTACCCTGGTAGGTCTCTACTACAATATTTTATATAACCAACATCCCACTAAAAAACTTCCAATAACGTAATTTTTCATTTATCTTAGCGGCTTCAACCTAAACACCTTCAATTTGCATTATCAATTACTGGTTACGCTACATTAACCACATTATGATGTATTAATTACCTAACTAAATTTTATTCAATGAAAAAGAAAAGTTATTTAATTCTTGTATTGTTTGTTACAATTTGGGCTTGTAATAGTAACAATACAACAAACAATGAATCGGACATGAACCCATTTTTTAGTGAGTACAACACACCTTTTGACATTGCTCCTTTTGATAAAATAAAAAATGAGCATTTTGCACCTGCCTTTGAAAAGGGCATTGAAGAGCATAAAAAAGAAATTGATGCCATTGTTAAAAATACCGATGAGCCAACATTTGAAAACACCATTGAAGCACTTGATTATTCAGGAGGGCTTTTAGATAAAGTTACTTCCGTTTTTTATAATCTAATGTCGGCGAATACCAACGATGAGTTACAAGGTATTGCAAAAGAACTGGCACCTAAAATGTCGCGCCATAGCGACGAGATTTTGCTAAACGAAGACCTTTTTGCAAAAGTAAAGGCTGTTTACGAAAAGAAAGAAAGCCTTGAATTAACCACCGAACAAAATGAGTTACTGGATAAAACATACAAAAGTTTTGCACGTGGTGGTGCCAACCTGGCGAAAGAAGACAGGGAAGAATTAAAAAAAATCAATGAAGAATTGTCAATGTTAAGCCTCCTGTTTGGCGAAAACGTACTAAAGGAAACAAATAAGTTTAAAATGGTACTTGACAATGAAGCTGATTTAGCAGGACTACCTGAAGGTGTGATTGCAGCAGCAGCAGAAACGGCAATCGCTACCGGCGATTCTGGCAAATGGGTTTTCACCATCCACCGGCCAAGTTTGTACCCGTTTTTACAATATTCAGAAAAAAGAGACCTTCGAGAAAAACTATTTAAAGCGTATGTAAATAAAGGCGATAATAACGACAGTCTTGATAACAAAAAAATAGCTATAAAACTAGCCAACCTTCGTGTTAAAAGGGCTAAATTATTAGGATATGAAAGTCATGCCGACTTTATTTTAGAAGAAAACATGGCCAAAAATTCTGAAAATGTTTACAAACTGATGAATGAAGTTTGGGCTGGAGCTTTGCCAACTGCAAAAAAAGAAGTTAAAGAAATGCAGGCAATCATTGACAAAGAAGGCGGAAACTTTAAACTCCAAGCCTGGGACTGGTGGTATTATGCAGAAAAACTTAGAAAACAAAAATACAATTTGGATGAAGAAGCTATTCGCCCCTATTTTGCAGTAGAAAATGTACGCGATGGTGCATTTATGGTCTGCAATAAAGTATTTGGCATCAACTTTAAAGAAATTACAGATGTTCCAAAACCACATCCCGATGTACAGGCATTTGAAGTAACTGATACAGATGGTTCGCACATTGGTATTTTGTTTATGGATTTTTACCCTCGTAAAAGCAAAAGAGGCGGTGCCTGGATGAGTGATTACAAAGGACAAAAAATAGAGGATGGCAAAATGGTTAGTCCAATTATTACCAATGTATTTAACTTTACAAAGCCTGTTGGCGATAAACCTGCTCTTATTAGTTTTGATGAAGCCTCTACCCTATTTCATGAACTTGGGCATGGATTACACGGACTGTTATCGAAATGCACCTATAAAAGCCTTGCCGGAACAAGTGTTTCCCGCGACTTTGTAGAGTTACCATCTCAAATTATGGAAAACTGGGCAGCCAATCCTGAAGTAATGAAATTATATGCCAAACATTACGAAACCGGAGAGCCAATTCCTGACGAGTTAATCAAAAAACTAACTGATAGTCAGTATTTTAATCAAGGGTTTATTACTACAGAATTTTTATCGGCAGCATTTTTGGATATGAGCTGGCACACATTAACTGAACCCGATGAAAACATTGATGCCAACAAATTTGAAACTGAGGCTTTAAATAAAATTGGTATGATACCTGAAATAGTAGTAAGGTACCGAAGTACTTATTTCAGCCATATTTTCTCTGGAGATTATTCAGCAGGGTATTATGCTTATTTATGGGCAGAAGTACTTGATAAAGATGCTTTTGAAGCTTTTAAAGAAAACGGAGTATTTGACCTTGAAACTGGGATGAAGTTTCGCAAAAACATACTCGAAAAAGGAGGTTCAGAAGACCCAATGGAGCTTTATAAAAAATTCCGTGGAACTGAACCTAATACTGATGCACTAATGAGAGGAAGAGGATTTAAATCGTAAAAATAACTAAAAATTGTAGAGACGCACGGCCGTGTGTCTCTACAAACTATCATCTAATACCAATTGCATTTATATTTTAGTCCAAGGGCAAAATATAAATTGCAATGGTTAATGCCGATGGAAAAATAGGTTTAATGCAATTGATACCAAACCGCTATCAAGATATTAAAAAAGGTATTGGTATAACTAAGCGAATATAGAGAGCGATCTCATGAACGCAGTGAATAATGCCAAAGGATTAGCATGTTAGGGAATTTTAATTTCCGTTATATGATTACCATTCGGTACGAGCTTGCGAAAATTGAACTATTACCTATTTCCAATTGGTATAAAAGGTTTTCACAAGCATTATTTTCTGATAATTTTCATTAAATCAAGAAAAAAACGAATAAATCTTCTCATCCTTAAAAATAAAACCGTAGCTTTGCAAAAAATTTAGGGTTAAAATTTGTGCCTTTATTTACTAATTTCTCCGGAAGAAGAAGTTGAAAAGTTTTAAGAGTCCGGAAGAAATCATTTATACCGGTTTCACCGCAAGATTGAAGAAAGATATGGTATAACCATTTTAGTTCATCACTGCTCGCTTTTACAATCCTGAATTAAGACGTTTTAATGGTTTTAACTACCACTTAATTAACAAACAGTGGAATTAGATTTCGAATCTTTCGTTGGCTATTTACGTCGCTAAACTATTAATAATTAAATTTTTAAGTAATGAACATTTATGTAGGAAACCTTAGTTACAGGGTTGAAGAAAACGATTTAAAAGAAGTATTTGAAGAGTATGGAACAGTTAGTTCTGCAAAAATTATTACCGACAAATTCTCAGGCCGTAGTAAAGGCTTTGGTTTTGTTGAAATGGATAACGATCAGGATGGCAACAAAGCAATAGAAGAACTCAATGGTGCAACTTATGAGAACCGGGAAATGGTTGTAAATGAAGCCAGAGAGCGTAAAAAAAGCTTTTAGTACTGTATTAAAGTTAATTTGTCAGGTGTTTTCACCTGGCAAAATATCTGAAATACAGCATTTGCCATAGCGCTAGTGCAAAATACAAGCTGAGAGTGACACTTTTTAAACTTGTAATTTTTATCAAAAACATAAGTATAAGTTAAATATAAATCAATTAAAATTATATGGGTAGATCTGGAGAAACATTTAACAAAAAAGAAGTAAGAAACAAAAAAGAGAAAAAAAGAAAAGATAAAGAAAAAAGAAAACTTGCTAAAAAAGAGGAAGGCAAAAAAAACAGTCTTGATGACATGATTGCCTATGTTGACGAGAATGGAATGATTACTTCCACCCCACCTGATCCTTCTAAAAAAACTGAAATTAACGTCGAAGACATCGAAATTGGCGTACCTAACAGAGAAAAAGAACCAGAAGAAATTGTAAGAACCGGAACTGTTGACTTTTTCAATGATGCTAAAGGTTTTGGTTTTATAAAAGATGCAAAAACCAAAGAAAGTGTTTTTGTTCACATTAATAATGCTTATGATGATTTAAAAGAAGGAAACCTGGTTACTTTTGAAGTAGAAATGGGACCTAAAGGCCCTACAGCTGTTAAGGTTAAGATTTCGAAATAAGCCTTTTTTAAAAAAGAGCACCAACACGAATTCTACAATTAATAATGAATCCGGCCCTTCTAATAGGTTCGGCTATTTTATTATTACTTTGCTATATTTACTAGCTGGCAAAGAATAATAAAAATGGATAGGACTGGCGATACCATAAAATCAAAAAGTAAGTCACAACAACTTTTAGCAATTTTTGCATTAATAGTCGCTGGTGAAGCAATCTTTATCCTTCCGTTTATTCTTGTAAGGGTTTTTCGTCCAACCATCCTGGCAGTTTTTAACATAAATAATCTCGAGTTGGGAATTGTCTTCTCGGTTTATGGTGTTATTGCCATGATTTCTTATTTTTTTGGTGGTCCATTGGCTGATAAATTCCCTGCAAAAAAGCTAATGGCCGTTGCGCTGTTTGCCACCGCAATTGGAGGCATAGTGCTTACTAATATTCCCAAGCTTACTGAGTTAAAAATACTCTATGGCTTTTGGGGTGCTACCACTATTTTTTTATTCTGGGCTGCTTTAATAAGAGCAACACGGGAATGGGGTGGCTCAACAAAGCCAGGCATAGCATTTGGTTTGCTTGATGGTGGAAGAGGTTTAACCTCTGCTGTAATCAGCTCATTAGCCGTTGCCATTTTTGCTTTTTTTCTTCCTGATAATGTAGCATCTTCAACCCTTGAACAAAAAACGATTGCCTATCGCAATGTTGTTTTGTTTATTTCAGTTTTCTTATTTCTTGTAGCAATCCTGGTGTATTTTGCTTTACCCAATAGCAAGCTCAAAGATCAGCACTCTACAAACAGCTTTATAACAACAAAAGGTTTGGCTAAAATTATTCGTATGCCAGTAGTTTGGCTTCAGGCAATAATAATTTTATGCGCCTATGTAGGTTACAAAGCTACCGATGATTTTTCGCTTTATGCCAGTGATGTAATGCTGTTTAATGAAGTTGAAGCAGCCAGTATTGGTACTATCTCTCTTTGGATGCGTTTTGTAGTAGCTATTGCAGCAGGCTTTATTGCTGATAAAATAAGCGTAACAAAAATGACCATTTTCAGCTTTATTTTTATGATTTTTGGCGGACTGGTATTTAGTGCTGATATAATTAAACCTGGCTTGTTTTGGTTGTTTTTTGTAAATATTATAGCCATTAGTATTGGAATTTATGCCCTGCGAGGTTTGTATTTTGCTATCATGGAAGAAGGGAAAGTTCCACTTATTTACACCGGAACCGCTGTAGGCATTATCTCGGTTATTGGTTACACACCAGATATTTTTATGGGACCCTTAATGGGTTATTTATTGGATAACAGCCCTGGTACAGTAGGGCATCAGCATGTTTTTATGGTGCTGACCATTTTCTCGGTCATTGGATTTGCAGCATCAATTTGGTATAGAAAATTTGCACAAAAAAAATGATAATAGGCAAATTGTCGGCAATGAAATCATTATTCCAATAAAATAAGCTAAAGTCTTTTATTTAATCAGCCGATAAGCGGGTTGCAAATTAAACACCTTGCCAACCTTATTAGCCATGCATTTTAAAAATTGACCTGCTAAGCGACTTTAGGCTGTTTAACTACTACCAAAAAGATAAAAGACGGGTCGGAGATAGAATATGTTTTGTATGAGGTCGAGGTTAAAAGTGAGGTGATGAAGAAAGGTTGAGAAGGATAAAATTGTTGAAATAATAGTAGCAAAACCGAATCCCTAGGATTCAAATGTTTATAGAGGAAATGGTGGAGAAGATATTCGACCCCATCGGGGTCGCACATTTGCCGTTTCATTTCTGCTATAAACATGTAATTCCTTTGGAATTATCTTCGAAATAAAAAAAATGTATTGTCTAATGCCTTTTATATACCCAGCCGCTAAGCAAGCTACTAATTAAACACCTGGCCAACCTTATTAGCCATGCGTTTTTAAATCGACCCTTAAGTATAGCACGCATGTACTTTACCCCCCTGTTATGATAGTTTATTTATCTACAAACGTACTAATCCCAAAAGAAACAATATATAATGCTTCCGATTTATATCAATAATTTTAAAAGTTTCGCATAACAGCAATTATTTTAATTGGTTTTGCCTATTTTTGCAGAATAAGCTAAATACAACACGGCGCAATAAGCTAAAATTAACACAACGCAATAAGCTAAATATAATACAGCAAGAAAAGCTAAAATTGAAACGAGATAAATGTTAAGGTTATGGTGACACCCTCAGAAAAACTGGCACAATCTCTTGAAGAGTTGCAAAAATTGCAGGATAGCAATGGATTGGCTATTATTAAAGCCGATGAATTATCACGTACCCATAAAGACCGATTAGTTGCGAATGGTTTTATCCAACAAGTTATTAAAGGTTGGTACATTGCTTCCAACCCCAATTCTACTAAAGGAGATACAACACCCTGGTATACATCCTATTGGAAGTTCGCTTCAACTTACCTCCTGTCGAGATTTGATGAAAACTGGTGTTTGTCGCCTGATCAATCTTTACAAATATTAGGTGGAAATAAAACCGTACCACCTCAGCTTTTAGTCCGTGCCCCGAAGGCCAGGAACAAGGTAACAGCGCTAATATACAATACATCTATATTTGATATACGGACACCGCTTCCACCAAAAGAAGATATTCAGGAGATAGAGGGATTAAGACTTTATTCTCTTGAGAGTGGGTTGATTGCCTGTGGTGCGGACTTTTTCACACGTCATCCGACCGATGCCCGTATTTGTTTGACCATGGTGAAGGATGCTTCCGGTGTTTTAGCTAAACTTCTTGATGGTGGAAAAAGCGTGGTTGCAGGAAGACTTACCGGAGCATTCCGAAACATTGGAAATGATAAAATCGCCAATGAAATTATCAAAACAATGAAAGCTGCCGGGTATGATGTTCGGGAATCCGACCCGTTTGAGGATAAAATCAAATTTCTGACAAATTCCAGGGAGGCCTCGCCTTATGTGAACCGTATTAAAATTATATGGTCACAAATGAGGCAAATTATTATTGATAGTTTTCCCGATGCAACCGGAACTGCAATAGATATTGAAGATTATTTGAAACAGGTGGAAGAAAATTATACTACCGACGCCTATCACTCTCTTTCCATTGAGGGGTATCGCGTAACTTCCGAACTAATTGAAAAAGTTAGAAGTGGTAATTGGAATCCTGATGCAAATGAAACAGACAGAGAACAAAAAAACGCTTTGGCAGCGCGTGGTTATTACCTCGCATTCCAAGATGTAAAGAAAAGTATTAAAACCATTCTTGAAGGTAAAGGTGCAGGTGAGACGGTGGATAATGACCACAGCTCATGGTACCGGGAATTATTTGCTCCAAGTGTTACAGCCGGAATCATCAAGGCATCCGACTTGGCTGGATATCGGAATGGGCCGGTTTTTATAAAAGGTTCTTTGCATACGCCACCCAACAAAGAAGACGTCAGGGATGCCATGCCAACTCTTTTTGAAATGTTAAGGGAAGAACCTAATGCTGGTGTCCGGGCAGTCCTGGGGCATTTTATTTTTGTCTATATCCATCCATACACGGATGGGAATGGTAGAATTGCCCGTTTTTTAATGAATGTCATGCTGGCATCTGGTAATTACCCCTGGACAATAATAAAATTGGAAAATCGGGATGAATATATGGCATCACTTGAAAAAGCAAGTGTCAGTAACGACATTACTGATTTTGCCAAATTTATTGGTGCGCAAGTAAAAGAGACGATGGATACCGCGAAAAATGAATAATATCTCTGTGCCCTACTCATTCTCTAAACCCCTGAAATAATAAACCTGACATCACTTTTAAAGAGAGGCCTAAGGCTGTTTGAATTCTTAATTCTTTTGGTATTAAAATTTAGGCATATACCTTGTATGATCTTCCTTCTCTTGAACCTCTTCAACCAAAGGCTGTGTAATTTCAACGCCTGTTTTTTTTTCCTTTTGTGTTTTCTCCGCAACAAAAATTTTCTCCCATTTTACTTTATAAACTTTCTGTAGGCGTTTGTTTAAATTAGGATGTGTTGATAATCTTTCTGTAAACCACGACCAAAAGCCAGACTCTATATCTATCTGATTAATAAACTCTTCCTTGTTAATCATTTTATTTAACTGCTTTCCTGCAGCCAATGTAACAATTCCTTTCTGGGCTCCGCTTTCTGAGAAAAATGCACCAATATTATCGCAGGTATACTCGCAGGCCCTGGAATAGGCTAAATTTAAAAATGGAACAAGCGCCGAAGGAAAAGTCAATGATGATTTTAACAAGTGTTTTTGTTTAATATGCCCTAACTCATGAGCAATCACAAAACGAATGGTGTCTTCATTGCCATTGTAAAATTCTTCCAATAAATCGGAATAAATAACCACATAGTTTTTTGTTTGTAATCTTGCAGCAAACGCATTTAACTGTCCGCCAGATTCTAATACAAAAACCTTTGGGACTTTTTTCAAGCTCAAAGTTTCGGAATATTCTTTAACAATAGCATTTATTTCTGGCAATTGCCTTTTATTTATTAAAACAGCATTATTTTTTAAGTATCCTTTTATAAAACCAGCCCTAAAAAACCGAATTAATAAAATATAAATCGCAATTTGTAATAGATATGTAGATATAATGCCCACAATCAGGTCGGGTGCTATTAACGAAAAAATAACATAGGCTGCAATAAAAAATATTGAAAAAGCAATTTTAATTGCAAAATACACTCTTTCTTTTCGTTCAATTTGGTAATAACCAATAATTTCGTTTTTACTTCTCATTTTAGGGTGATTTATAATATCTAAAGCTTTTTATATATTCAGCCGCTAAGCGGCTTTAGGTTGTTTAAATTCTTATCAGCAACGCCACATTTTCAACATGTGCTGTTTGCGGAAACATATCCACTGGCTGGTATTTTACAACCTTATAATCCTCGCCTAATAGCTGGATATCCCTGGCCTGTGTGGCAGCATTGCAACTTACATACACAATTTTCTCTGCTTTGGTACTTAAAATAGCATCCACCACATTTTTGTGTACACCTGCCCTGGGTGGGTCTAAAATAATTACATTCGGCTGCCCATTTTCAGCAATAAATTCTTTGTTTAACACATCTTTCATATCCCCGGCATAAAAAGAAGTGTTTTCAATTCCGTTCAACTCCGAATTGACTTTAGCGTCTTCAATGGCTTCAGGAACATATTCTATTCCCACCACTTTTTTAGCGCTTTTTGCAATAAAATTGGCAATGGTTCCTGTGCCGGTGTACAAGTCATAAACCACTTCATCACCCTGTAAATCAGCATATTCCCTGGCAAGACAATACAATCGGTAAGCCTGCTCGGAATTAGTCTGGTAAAACGATTTTGGCCCAATTTTAAACCTTAGACCTTCCATTTCTTCAAAAATATGATCGTTTCCTTTGAACCATTGTACATCTAAATCGGTAATGCTGTCGTTCTTTTTGGGGTTGATAACGTACATCAACGAACTAATTTCTGTAAATTTATTCGCTAATTCGTTTAAAAGAGTTTCCCTTTTCTCTTTATCTTCATAAAAAAAGACTACTATCACCATTAAATCGCCAGTAGTTGAGGTGCGAATGATGATATTTCGTAAAAACCCCTGTTCTTCTCTTACATCATAAAAACTAAGGCCATTTTCTTTGGCTATTTGTTTCACAGCTAACCTTATTCCGTTCGAAGGCTCATCCTGTAAATAGCAATGTTCAATATCTAAAATTTTATCAAATTTACCCGGAATATGAAAACCTAAAGCATCACGGTCTTTTTCTTTTCCGTCATCAATTTCTTCTTTTGTAAGCCATCTTTTGTTCGAAAAAGTAAATTCAAGTTTGTTTCGGTAGTAAAATTCTTTTTCTGATGCTAAAATCCGGTCTGCCTCGGGTAATTCAACTTTACCTATGTGAGTTAATTGGTCAACAACCTGTTTATGTTTATAATCCAATTGCAGCGAATAAGGCAGACTTTGCCATTTGCAGCCCCCGCAAACCCCAAAATGAGAACATTTTGCATCAATTCGTTTGTCCGACAACTTATGGAATTTTAACGGAAAGCCCTCCATAAAGTTTTTACTCTTTTTGGTCACTTTCACATCCACCACATCTCCTGGAATACAGCGCTCTACAAAAACAACAAAATCCTTTTTTTCTTCATTGCCCATTTGCACTTTTGCCAATGCTTTTCCTTCAGCTGCCAAATCAATTATCTCCACCTGTTCTAAAACAGGGAAATTTCTACCTCTCCGTCTTCTCACTTTTTAGAATTTTGTTTTTAACTAAATTGTTAAAATTGCCCAGTGTTTTAATAAAAAATAAAGTGTTTATTAGGTTATTTACACCAAAAAAGAGCTACGCTGAGTCCTTTGGAGTTCCTTCGCCGTACCGTCCTCGGAACGACGCCATTGCGAAGACGAGGTACGAGAATGAAGCAATCTGTTAAATAGAGAAAATAATTCAAGGTGTAAACTAACACATAATCATTAAAAATAATGAACTTAAAGAATAAAACCCTCATCGAGGGCAATTTGCCGCAAAAGTCTGCAAAAACTTTAATACTAGCAAATTATCTTTTGAAATAAACTACTTATTGAACCGGAATGTTCATATAAAACCATACTTAACAGAAAATCTAAGGATTTTCTATCAGAATTAATTATTTTCGCACCTAACAAAACAAATCTAAACAGAATGAACAGACTGGAACTGATAAAAAAACTTTTTTTAAAACTTGGCGCCTCTGAAATTAACAGTGAAATTTTTACAAGTATTACAATCATACTGCTTATTGCAGCTGCTGCAATAACAGCTAACTATCTAACTAAAAGGGTTTTAATAAGACTAGCCAAGAAAATTGTCAACAAAACAAAATCAGAATACGATGATATTATTTTCAACAACAAAGTAATATTTTACATTACTCATCTTATCCCTGCCGCCATTATTCATCTGACTATTGATTTTGCTTTTATTGATGGCGTTGATTATCCTTTTGATGCCAATTATATAACACAACTTATTCATGATATGCTAGCACTGTATGTGTATGCAATATTATGGCTGTCGATTTTTGCCGGAATCAATGCATTTTACGAGATATTTAAAAAAGGTCCACTGGCTAAAAACATTGACATCAAAGGTTTTTTGCAGTTAATAAAAGTGCTTATCTCAATTGTTTTCATCATTTTAATTGTATCAAAAATAGTTGATCAAAAACCAGGTGCCATACTAACAGCTTTGGGTGCGGTTGCGGCTGTTTTAATGTTTGTTTTTAAAGACTCTTTACTTGGCTTTGTGGCAGGTATACAAATTGCCGGCAATAAAATGGTGAAACCGGGCGACTGGATTGCCATGCCAAGCATGGGTGCGGATGGTACGGTGCTTGAAATTGGCCTTACTACGGTAAAAATCCAAAACTGGGACAAAACAATTAGTATGGTGCCCACCTATGCCTTAGTCAGCAAGTCGTTTGCCAATTGGCGTGGAATGGAAGAATCGGGTGGTAGAAGGATTAAAAGATCGTTTTTTATTGATGTTAAATCAATTAAATTTTGCTCGCCAGAAATGATTGAAAAATACAAAAACATTCATCTGCTGAAATCCTACATTGAAGAAAAGCAAAAAGAATTGACAGACTACAACCAAAAACAGGAAATAAGCAAAGACAACCTGGTCAATTCCAGACACTTAACAAACATCGGCACCTTTAGAAAATACATTGAGTTTTACTTAAAAGAACACAACAAACTTAATAAAGAACTGACCATTTTGGTCCGTCAGTTACAAGTGACCCCCGAAGGTCTGCCAATGGAAATTTATGTATTCTCTGCCGACCAGCGCTGGATTCATTACGAAGCCATCCAGTCAGATATTTTTGATCACATCTTCTCGGTCATTCACGAATTCGATTTAAGCTTGTTCCAAAACCCAACGGGCGAAGATTTTAGGAGTATTCTGGCAAAATAAGTGTTAAAATGATGGTTGCAAAATTCAATCAAAGCTAAAGTTTTTCTATTTTTTCTTTCTATTCAAATCTTTCAGTTTTTTAAGTAGCCCAGTTTCTTCATTACTTAACGAGGTTGGCATTTTATGCTTAATTCTCACATACAAATCACCAAACTGACCAGCTTGTCCGTATTTTGGCATCCCTTTCCCCTTTACCCTCATCCGGGCACCATCTTTTGATAGCCTGGGAACCATAACTACCACTTTGCCATGCAAGGTTTCAAATTGAATTTTGCCACCTAATATGGCTGTATAAATGCCAACATTTACATCGCGGTATAAATCATCATCTTTTCGTTTAAATATTTTATGTGGGCTAATAATAATCCTTACAATTAAATCACCCCGTTCCGTTCCCAGTTCAGCATAACCACCTTTTCCTTTTATTTTTATCACCTGCTGATCATAAGTTCCGGGCTTAATCTTTATCCTCAGTTTTTCACCAAATATTGAAACAATGCGGGTTGAGCCCAAAAAGGCTTCTTCCAAATCAATGGTGATTTTTCCTTTGCTGTCTTTTCCTTTGTACAAATAAGAATAGTCATAACGCCCCTTTTTTCTTGAAAAAAAATGCTTAAAGAAAGTTGAAAATATACTTTCCTCATCATCTGTTTCATAAACATCTTTACCACCATCATAAAACCCATAATAATCTGAATATGAATCATATATATTATCATAAGTAGCATTCTGTTTCGCTTTTGAGGCTGATTTTTTCACGTCATAAAGCTCATCGTATTTTTTCTTTTTTTCAGCGTCTTTAAGTACTTCGTAAGCCTCTTGTATTTTAATAAATTGCTCTTTTGCGTTGGGGTTGGTTTGGTTCTTATCGGGGTGGTATTTTAACGCCAATTTTCTGTACGATTTTTTAATATCGGCAAGCGTTGCATTTCGCTCAACTCCTAAAACCTTATAATAATCCTGAAATACCATCAACCAATTAGTAGATTTAAAAGTTCAATATACATTATTAAATTCATTAATCAAATATCGTTAAGAGCCATTAAAGGCAATCGGGCTAAAAAACAATATTTCGGTACTCTGTACCTTAAAATAGGAGCATCATATCTTCTACAAATATTTTTGGTGCGCTGCACCTAATTTTTCTATAACTTTAGCAGCAGAGCTCCTTCTCCGTAATACTATGATATGAAGGAGGAGCTGCGTGATATTTGTAGAAAACAAAACATACATATTACAAAAGGTGCGGCACACCGTGATATTAGAAATATTCTAACCCTGATTGCCCTGAAGTTCCAGTTCATTATATATCAACAAACACTTGCAACTAAACAACTAACCTATCTTAAATTTAAGTGTTTTGTTTTCCAGAATTGTAATCCATTTATTACTTTTGCTTATAATTTATAAATAAAAACTGCATACAATTTACAATTTTAAAACGCCTTAATGAGCATTCATTACCAAATAGATTCGTTGGATAAAAAAATTTTGGCTCTGATTTCAAAAAATGCCAGAATCCCTTACCTAGAAGTTGCCCGCGAATGCAAGGTATCAGGGGCAGCTATCCATCAGCGCATTCAGCGGCTTACCGAGCACGGCATAATTACCGGATCAGAATTTATTGTTGACCCTAAAAAAATTGGCTTTTTAACTTGTGCTTTTATGGGTGTTTTTCTCGAAAAATCATCCTACTATAAATCGGTAATGGAAAAACTTGAAAAAATACCAGAAATCACTGAATGCCACTATACCACAGGGAATTACGCAATTTTTATTAAAATTATTACTCGCGATAACGATCACCTGAAAGAAATAATTGCCGACAAGTTGCAGGAAATTGATGGAATTGCCAGAACAGAATCCTTTATTTCGCTTGAGGAAAGGGTAAAAAGGCAGCTGCCACTTTAGCCAGAAAAAGATATTTTTTAGAGTAACTTTTTGTCAGGAAACTAATTTGGGAAAGTTTAATAAAAGTTATTTTGTAAACAAAAACTGTCAATTCCAAAATATACATTATTTTTGCCCACAAAATTTCAGCATACTGTTATAGGAAACAAGCCAAATGAACGAATCGTTACTAAACGCCCTTTTAAAGCTATTTGCAATAATTGTTGATGTTAAGCATTTTAAAACGCCTGATGTTGCACGACTAGTTGTTAAAGACTATTTTGAAAAGGAATATGGACGCTCGCAGGCAAAAAGATGCCTTGTATATTTTGATGATCACCTTAACGAATACCACCAATACACTAAAAAATACGAAAAAAAAGATATCTCGGTTTACGATTCAAGGATTGAAGAAATCTGCACAAAAATTAACAGTGAATTTGAACAAAAGCAAAAAATCTGGCTCTGCTTGCAATTAGTAGAATTCCTTGACGACACAGGGTTTACCGGAATGGAAGAAGTAAACCTGGTAAAAAAAATTGCTGAATCGTTTAACATTGATGAAGACGATTTTGAACAGGCTAAAAACTTAATTTTAAGGGATGTACACTCACTTAAGCTGACTGACAAACTGCTGATAATTGATGGACAGAAAAATTTCCTGCATCCAAAAGCACGTCATCTTTACAAGAAAAATATGACGGTGCGAATTTTTGTTCTTCAGTTGAAAAAATCGGATACCTACTTGTTTAAATACGCCGGGGATCAAAACCTTTTCCTGAATGGTTTAAACATACAACCAAACAGGGCCTATGTTTGGGGAATGGGTGCTGTAATATGGGGCAGTAGGATTAAGCGGGTGTATTATGGTGAAATGGTCAATGCCTTTAGTTTTAAAGACAATAGTTTGCGTGTTGAATTTAAGGCCAGCAAGGTTTCTTACAACTTCTTTAACAGTAAAAATGGTTTAAAAGAATTTGATTTTGATGCTGAATCAGGGCAGCTAATTGGCATTGTAGGTAGCAGCGGCTCTGGAAAATCGACCTTTTTGAACGTTTTGAATGGTAATTTGACACAAAAAACAGGTAAAATTACAATAAATGGGTACGATATTCATGAAAATAAAGAAACTCTGAAAGGAATTACTGGCTATGTACCACAAGAGGATTTACTTGTTGAGGAACTAACTGTTTATCAAAACCTATACTACAACGCCAGGCTCTGTTTTAAAGATTACAATGAAAAACAAATTGATGAACTAATCAAAAAAACAATTGTTGATTTTGATTTAAAAGAAGCTACAGACCTTAAAGTTGGTGATCCAATTAATAAAGTGCTAAGCGGAGGGCAGCGTAAAAGGCTGAATATTGCCCTTGAACTAATGAGGGAACCCGCCTTATTGTTTGCCGATGAACCAACCTCGGGACTTTCATCAATGGATTCTGAAAAAATCCTGAACCTTTTAAAGCGACAAACGTTCAAAGATAAGTTGGTGATTCTGACTATCCACCAACCTTCGTCTGATTTGTTCAAGCTTTTTGATAAAATTTTAGTGATTGATCAGGGTGGTAGGTTGATATTTTCTGGAAACCCCCTGGATGGTGTGGCTTATTTTAGAAAAAATGCAAATTTTATTAACCCGCAAGAAACTGAGTGCGTAACTTGTGGGAACATTAAATCAGAACAAATTCTACAAATTGTTGAAGCCAGACTGGTAAACGAATTTGGAAAATTAACAAGAAAACGAAAACGACTACCTGAAGAATGGGAGGAAACTTATAAAAACGAAACAAGTACCAAAGCAGTTGAAATAGTAAACGAGAAAAAACCCCTCCCTGGAACCAATTTTAAAACACCTGGCAAAACTGAGCAATTTAAAATATTTTTCAGGCGCACCCTGCTATCAAAACTAAGCAACAGGCAATATGTTTTAATGATTCTGCTTGAAGCGCCGCTGCTTGCCATTATTTTAGGTCTGTTTACAAAAGACTTTAATGGCCCTGAAAACAAACCCGACTTATACATTTTTGCAAACAACGAAAACTTACCAGCCTATATTTTTATGAGTGTGGTAGTTGCGTTGTTTTTAGGCATGATTGTAAGCGCCGAAGAAATTATTCGCGACAAAAAAATCATTAAACGGGAATCGTTCCTGAACCTTAGCCGCTGGAGCTATATTAACTCAAAAACTCTTTTCTTGGCAGTAATATCAGCTATTCAGGCATTGTTATTTGTTTTAATTGGCAATCTTATTCTGGAAATAAATGGCATGACCTTTTATTATTGGTTGATGTTTTTTAGTACCGCTGTTTGTGCCAACCTCATTGGGCTGAACATTTCATCAGCCTTTAACACAGTGGTATCCAGCTACATAGCCATTCCGTTTATTCTGGTTCCGCAGTTGTTGCTAAGTGGTGTTGTAGTCGATTTTAACAAAATACACAAAAACTTAAAGTCTTTGGATTACACTCCTTTGTTTAGTGATGTAATGACTTCGAGATGGGCCTACGAAGGACTTATTGTTGAGCAGTTTAAAGACAATCCTTTTCAAAAACATTTTTATGATGTTGAACAAAACCTAAGCCAACTCAATTACATCAACACTTTTTACAAACAAAAGCTACAATCAATCTATTCCAACCTTTGTGTTGCTTCTCAAAACGAATCGGGTTTCAAACCAGAAAAAGATCTGAGATTACTTAAAAACGAGCTAAATAAGCTAGCACAACGCACTAATGATAACTCAATAACACAGCTTGCTTCCAGACTAGACAATGAATTTAATACTCCCTTATTTAAAAAGGACTTTTCTGAAAAAATGGCTGATATTGAAAAAAGCTCATTAAAAAAATTAGAACAATATAAAATAGAGAAAGAAAATATTTATCATTCACTGGTTAAAAAACTAGGCAGTCAAAAAGCATTTATCCAATTTCAACACAAAAATCATAACAAGGCCATTTCAGTTTTGGTTGAAAACAGATATTCTCATAAAAAAATTACTATTTATGATGAAAAAATCATCCAATTAAAAGATCCGATTTATCGCATGCCTGAATCGAAAATAGGAAGGGCCCATTTTTATGCCCCTGTAAAGAAAATTGGCAACGTGTACATCGGCACTTATTGGTTTAATTTGCTGGTAATATGGGCAATGTCAACCATAATGTACATCTTGCTCCAGTATGATATTTTACGCAAAGGCATGGTATACCTCGAAAGCATTCGAGTAACCAAAGGTTGGAGTAAGAAAGTGCTAAGGGTATAATAAAGTCACTAGACATTAGTTATAAAAAATATCAAATTTTTGTAACTCTCTATGTTAATGGTAAGGCAATGTTTAACATACAATACCTTTTCGATTTTAATAAGAATGCTAAAAATAGAAAAGAGCTTTTGGGGATTAAACCAATTTAAGACTAATAGTGTCATAGGCAGTGTGAGAAACGTCATCTTTATGGGTATTTTTGCAGTATTTGAGCTCCGCCGAATCTGCGATTTAACCAGTTGTTGGTTTGAAAATGTCTCTATTATTACCACCAGCTGCATGGCTTGTAGCAGTAATAGGCTGACAATCACTTAGTTACGATCCAAACATTCCAATACATAAATAACCCAATACACTTTTAACACATTCTTCAAAAATAATGTTGAATGAGTTGTGGCAAATGTTTTCCAAGACAAACAATTATTCTCCGCCAAACTGCATCAAATAGCTTTTAATAAACTCGTTCAAATCGCCGTCCATTACAGCCTGCACATTTGAGGTTTCATGACCAGTGCGTAAATCCTTCACCATTTTGTAGGGATGCATAACATACGAACGAATTTGTGAGCCCCATTCGATTTTTTTCTTATTACCTTCAACTTTGGCCTGTTCTTCTTGTTTTTTGCGTAATTCTAATTCATAAAGATGAGATTTTAGCAAACGCATGGCATTTTCTTTATTTTTAAGCTGAGAGCGGGTTTCTGTGTTCTCAATTACAATGCCCGAGGGTTCGTGTCGTAAGCGCACACCTGTTTCAACTTTGTTTACATTTTGGCCACCAGCGCCGCCCGAACGGTAGGTTTCCCATTTAATATCAGCAGGGTTTACCTCAATTTCAATAGAATCATCAACCATTGGGGTAACAAAAACTGATGCAAATGTGGTATGGCGTTTATTGGCCGAGTCAAAAGGAGAAAGCCGAACCAAACGATGGACTCCATTCTCGCTTTTTAGCATTCCATAAGCAAATTCACCCTCAAATTCAAGCGTAACCGTACTTACTCCAACTATCTCACCATCAAGTCGGTATGACTCTTTTACCTTGCAGCCATTTTGTTCTCCCCAGCGAACGTACATGCGCATCAGCATGCCAGTCCAGTCAAGGCTTTCAGTTCCCCCTGCACCTGAGTTTATTTTTACCACAGCCCCAAGCGCATCTTCCTCGTTACGGAGCATGTTGCGCGATTCCAGATCCTCAACCAATGCCAGGCAATTATCAAATTGTTTCGCCACTTCTTCTTCTGTGGCTTCGCCTTCTTTAAAAAAATCGTTGAGGACCACTAAATCCTCAACCGCAGTTTCAACTTTTTCGTAAGAATCCGTCCATTTTTTTATCGAACGGACTTTTCGCATTTGTTCTTCGGCCTTTTTCGGGTTGTCCCAAAAATCCGGAGCATGGGTTTTTTCTTCTTCGTTTTCTAATTCAATTAATTTGCCATCAATGTCAAAGATGCCTCCTTAACGCCTGCTGGCGATCAACCATATCCTGAATTTGTTCTTTTTGAATCATAATTTTGTTGTTTTGTGCAAAAGTAGGGATAAAATTCTCATTATTTGTAAGCAGGTTCCGTTAATTTTCACAAATTAGAGTCAGGTTAAATCAAGTTTTTAATTATTTTGGCTTGATTTGAAAAAACTCATCATGAAAATTAGAAAAAGCTTAACTATTCTTATAATTGCAATACCAACTTTATTTATTATTCTATATTTCTGTGGTTTACTCATTTATAAAAACCAATGGAAATATGAATACAGCAAAACGCAAATGCATACATGGGTAGATGAAATTAATAAAACTCCAAATCTTGAAACTAACTTTTGGGCTGTTTTTGACACTTTAGGATTAAATGGCTCTGAATTGACTTTAAATTTTGAATACCTGCAGCTTGTTAAGTTTCATTTTACAGGAGTCAAGCATTTTCACAGAGGAAGAGGTAAAAACTATTACATTGAAACTGCAAATTTATTGCTCATGAAACACAACAAAGAAATCAATTCTCTTTTGAATCCAAAACTCACATTGGCATTTGGTCTTGAAAAGAAAGTCCAGGTTGAAAAATGTATCAATTACTATTACAATAATCTTGAAATAAGCCTTTTAACAGACAGTTCAACTTGCCATAAATTTAAAGGTGTAACAGATTTTACTAAATTCTATTTTGGGAAAGAGCCTCATTTACTAAACCAAAACGAGATAATTACAACAATATCTGCATTTGATATGGCCTACTTTAAAGATATGCTAACGCATGAACTGATTATGCTTAGAACTAAAGTGAATGAGTATATTTTAGAAAAAAAGAGATAAGATCTATGAGATCATAAGACCAACAATTCCCTACTTCTGTATTTTATTCACCAACACCTTTTCCAATCTCCCATTCTTATAAACTGCATCGTAAATCAGTTCCCCCATTTTATTAAAGGTTTTCATGCGGCCATGTTTATGGTCGTTTTTGTAGTTAATTTCGGTTGCAGGTTTTCTGTTCATGTGCCACGACAACCACTTGCCATCTTTTTTGCCCAGTTTATAGCTTTCTTGCCTTACTTTTAAACCTCCGGGTGCATAATAAATCCACATTCCATTTCTTTCCCCATCAACAAAGTAACCATTGATATTTGTCTGTCCATCAGGATGATAAGTGGTGTATTGACCATGAAGAATGCCATTTTTGTAGCTTTCAACCAGCTTGTTACGGCCTTGTTCGTTCCAATATTTGCAAACTCCGTTTTTTAGGTTGTTTTTGTATGAAATTTCGTATTCTTTAACCCCGTTTTCGTACCACGACTCCCATTTACCAGTCATTTCCCTGTGCAGGAACTCTCCAATCATGTTTTCTTTTCCATTCTCGTACCACGAATACCATAGGCCTTCTTCTTTTCCATCAATAAAATTGCCTTCGTAAAACTTTTGTCCATTTTCATAGTAGATTACCCAATGGCCATCTTTTCTGTCATCTTTGTAACTACCTTTTTTCCAAATTTGCCCATTGGCATACCAATAAGTCCACGGACCATTCATTTTACCATTTTTATAAAGGCCTTCGTTTCCTTTTTTTCCATCTGTTCTCCAATAGGTCCACTTTCCTTCCTGAACGCCATTTACAAAATCTCCTTCAATGTCCAGCTGGCCATCTTTAAGCCACCATTTTGCAGCACCGTGTTTTTTCCCGTCTTTAAAATTAATTTCGCTGATTTTTTTACCATTTTTACCCCAAAAAGTATGAGTCCCTTGCTTTAAACCACTTTCAAACCGTCCGTAGAATTTCTTTTCACCGGTATCCCACCAAAATGTCCAGATACTATCTTTCTTCCCATTCAGCATTTTACCCTGCATTTCCATTTGGCCATTTTCGTACCAACTGGTGCTAATACCAGTTCCATAATTCATTTCAGAACTTTTATTTCCATCGCGGTGCCAGGTTAACCAATGACCAACTTTTTCTCCATTTTTATATTCTCCTTTTTTAAAATGGTTCCCATTTTTATAAAAGCTTTCCCAGGTAAGGTGTCTGTAACCATCTAAATAATAGCCTTTTTCTTTAGGTTTGCCATTATCAAACCAGGTTTTATAGTTTCCACTCCCGTTTTTTACAAGAGTATCACCATTGGGCGAGTATAGATTGATAAGTTTCATGACCTCCTTTGGTGAATAAAGTTCTTCTTTTATTTTTTTGCCATTAGCGCCATAATAAGTCCATACACTATCTTTTTCATTATTTTTAAATTGACCTTCTAAAGTCAAATGACCATTTTTATCCCATTCCTTATAATATCCATGCTTAATACCTCTGTTAAATAGACCTTCGTTCTCTTTTTTTCCATTTTTATAAAAATAGGTGACCCGGCCGTTAACAACACCATAATGAAATTCAACTTCTTGTGTCAACACACCCAATGAATCCCAGTATTTCCAAAGACCAATTTCCTTTCCACTGGCTGCTACTTTTCCTTCGGCACTTTTTTGCTTGTTTTTCCAGTATTCGGTGAGTGTTTTCTGGCCAAAGATTTGACTAACAAAAACAATTAGTAAGGATATTGTGAGTATATACTTCATGGTTTGCATTATTTTGAATTCTTTATGCTAATAACCTCAAAAACAAAAAAAATATTGTTTAAAAAGTGTTCTAAATTTCAAAGATAATTAAAAGAATGCGAGAATGATAGAAACACCTGCTAAACTTGAAAATCAAACCAAAATACATGCACACATATTGTTAAAAAACAGAAACTTGTAGCTAATTGGTGGTTTTAGTAAAGTTGGAATAAATATTCATTCTACTCCCAAAATTAGCACTTAATCTGCTAAAAAACATATATAATAATCATCGCTAATCCGTTAAAAGCCGTACTTTTACACAAATTTTCACAAAATAGTTATGGACAATAATAAAAAGAATACTTTGTTTACCGAGTTTCCCCCCGTAAGTACGGAGCAGTGGGAAGAAGTGATCAAGAAAGACTTGAAAGGTGCGGACTATGAACGAAGGCTTGTAAGAACCACTTTGGATGGCATTAAAGCACGGCCCTATTACCGAAGTGAAAATCTTCAGGGCTTGGAGCACATTTTGGATGTACAACCGGGTGAATTTCCCTATGTAAGAGGAGATAAGTCTGATAATGACTGGTTGATCCGTCAGGATATCGTCGTTGATGATTATGAAGTTGCCAATAAAACTGCATTGGATGCAATTGAAAAAGGGACTGAATCTCTTGCTTTTGTAATTTGCACAAATAATCCAACAGGTAAGGATGATGTTGCCAAACTATTGGTAAATATCCCATTAGCTGAAATAGAGCTGAATTTTTCAATAGGAAAAGCAAGCAAGGATTTTGTAGAATCATTAATTAGCTATCTTGGAGCTGATGCGACCAAAGTTAAAGGATCTATTGCCCTTGACCCATTAACATGTCTGACTGTAACCGGTTCGGGTTGTGATGATGAAGCTTGTGATTACAATAGTTTTCCAAAAGAAATTTTTGATACTGTATCTAAATCACTACCTGGGTTTGATGTGATAAGTATTAAAGCCTATAACTTTAAAAATTCAGGTTCAAGCATTGTTCAGGAATTAGCATTTGGCCTTTCTATAGCTAATGACTATTTGGCCAAGGCTACTGATGTAGGAATTGCTATTGATGATATTGCTTCAAAGATTCGCTTTAACTTTGCTGTAGGTCCTGATTATTTTATGGAAATAGCAAAATTGCGCGCTGCAAGATATCTGTGGGCAAAATTGGTGGAAGCCTATCAACCTTCAAGCACTGCATCCGGAGTGATGAAAATACATTCAGTAACGGCTGAATACAACCAGACTATTTACGATCCTTACGTAAACATGTTAAGATCTACCACCGAGGCTATGTCGGCTGTTTTGGGTGGTACTGATTCGTTAACAGTCTTACCTTTCAATATAAAATTCGATAAAACGAACCCATTTTCTGAAAGAATTGCTCGAAATCAGCAAATTTTATTGAAAAAAGAATCTTATTTCGATAAAGTTGCCGATCCATCAGCAGGTTCCTACTTTATCGAAAACCTGACTGATTCAATTATTACAGAAGCCTGGAAACTATTTCTTGAAGTTGAAGACAAAGGTGGTTACCTTGAAGCCTTTAAACAAGGTTTTATTCAGGAGCAGGTAAAAGCAATTGCTCAAAAAAGAGACCTTAATATTGCTACCCGCAAAGAAATTCTTTTAGGGACTAATCAATATCCTAACTTTAATGAAAAAGTAAAGGATGCGGTGAAAATCAAAGCCTCTCACACAAGCTGTGGTTGCCAGGCTGATAACAAAGTGGCCGAGCCATTAAAGCGCTACAGAGGTGCAGAAGCTTTCGAAGAAATGCGCTTAAAAACAGAGAATTCAGGAAAAACGCCTAAAGCTTTCATGTTTACCTACGGTAATTTAACTATGCGTAAAGCTAGGGCTCAGTTTTCATGCAACTTTTTTGCCTGTGCTGGTTTTGAAGTAGTTGATAACAATGGTTTTACCACAGTACAAGAAGGAATTGATGCATCGAAAGAAGCAAATGCCGACATTGTAGTACTTTGCAGTGCTGATGATGAATATCCGGTAATCTCAAAAGAAATTTTAGAAGGCCTTTCTGATAAAATTATTGTAATTGCAGGCTATCCTAAAGATAGCATGGAGGAATTACAAGCTATGGGAATAAAGCATTTTGTGCATGTAAAATCAAATGTGCTTGAAACGCTTAAAGAATTTCAATCAGAATTAGGGATTAATTAGTTGTAAGTAACTAGTTGTAAGTAACCAGTTTGAAAACCAGAATTACTTACTACTTAAAACTTACCACTTAAAACTTATAAAAATGAGACCAGATTTTAAAAATATAGATATCAAAAAGAACAATGCTTCTAAAGCAAGAGAGCTTGATAAGAAGCAGTTGTGGAAAACACCCGAGCTGATTGAAGTAAAATCAGTTTACACAAGTGAAGATTTAGAAAACTTTGAACATTTAAATTATGCTGCGGGCGTTGCACCTTATTTGCGTGGCCCATATTCAACCATGTATGTGATGCGCCCATGGACTATTCGTCAGTACGCAGGTTTTTCTACTGCTGAAGAATCCAATGCATTTTACAGAAGAAACCTTGCAGCAGGACAAAAAGGGCTTTCAGTAGCTTTTGATTTAGCTACTCACCGAGGATATGATTCTGATCATGAGCGTGTTGAAGGCGATGTTGGTAAAGCAGGTGTGGCAATTGACTCAATTTTAGACATGGAGATTTTGTTTGATCAAATTCCATTGAATAAAATGTCGGTTTCGATGACCATGAACGGCGCTGTATTACCAGTTATGGCTTTTTACATTGTTGCCGGGCTTGAGCAAGGAGCTACTTTGGAACAGCTTTCAGGAACCATCCAAAACGATATTCTGAAAGAATTTATGGTGCGTAATACTTACATCTATCCGCCTGAGTTTTCAATGAAAGCGATTGCTGATATTTTTGAGTTTACTTCGCAAAAGATGCCTAAGTTTAACTCAATTTCCATCTCGGGTTACCACATGCAGGAAGCTGGTGCTACTGCCGATATTGAATTGGCTTACACCCTGGCTGATGGTTTAGAATACCTTCGTGCCGGAGTAAAAGCTGGCATCGATATTGATGCTTTTGCCCCACGCTTGTCATTTTTCTGGGCAATAGGAATGAACCACTTTATGGAAATTGCCAAAATGCGTGCTGCAAGAATGCTTTGGGCAAAGATTGTAAAACAATTCAACCCTAAAAACCCAAAATCGCTGGCATTGCGTACACACTCGCAAACTTCGGGATGGAGTTTAACAGAGCAGGATCCATTTAACAACGTTGCACGTACTTGCGTTGAAGCAATGGGCGCTGCTTTAGGTCACACTCAATCATTGCACACCAACGCACTGGATGAGGCTATTGCACTGCCAACTGATTTCTCTGCAAGGATTGCTCGTAACACCCAAATTTACATTCAGGAAGAAACCCGCGTTTGTGATTCGGTTGACCCATGGGCTGGTTCTTATTATATTGAGACCTTAACCCACGAAATTGCTCACAAAGCATGGGAGTTAATCCAGGAAGTTGAAGAACTGGGAGGAATGGCCAAAGCCATTGAAACTGGCGTACCAAAAATGCGTATTGAAGAGGCTGCTGCCAGAAAACAAGCCAGAATTGACGCTGGATTGGATACCATTGTGGGTGTAAACAAATACAAATTGGAAAAAGAAGATCCAATCGATATTTTAGAAGTTGATAATACTTCTGTTCGCTTGGCCCAGATTGAAAGGTTGAAAAAGCTAAGAGCCAACCGTAATGAAGCTGAGGTACAAGCTGCATTGGAAGCTATCACTGAAGCTGTAAAAACCGGAGAGGGCAACTTGTTGGCACTTTCAGTTGATGCTGCTAAAAAACGTGCAAGCTTAGGTGAAATATCATATGCTATGGAAAAAGAAGTAGGAAGATACAAGGCTGAAATCCGCTCGATATCAGGAGTTTATTCTTCGGAATCGAAAAATGATGACGATTTCAAAAAAGCACAAGAATTGGCTAATAAATTCTTTGAACTGGAAGGTCGCCGACCAAGAATTATGGTGGCTAAAATGGGACAAGATGGCCATGATCGTGGAGCCAAAGTAGTTTCAACCGGATATGCTGATATAGGATTCGACGTAGATGTAGGACCATTGTTCCAAACCCCTGCCGAAGCTGCAAAACAAGCTGTTGAAAATGATGTACATATTCTTGGTGTTTCTAGTTTAGCAGCAGGTCACAAAACCTTAATTCCTCAGGTAATGGAGGAGTTGAAAAAATTGGGCCGTGAGGATATTATGGTAATTGCAGGTGGTGTTATCCCCGCACAAGACTATAAATTCTTGTACGATGCTGGTGTTGTAGGTATCTTTGGCCCAGGAACATCTGTTTCTGTAGCTGCGATTAAGATACTTGAGATACTTATTGAATCAGTGAGTTAGTCATTGGTTATTAGAAAATTTTTAGATATGAGAAAGGCATCCGAATGGGTGCCTTTTTTCGTTAAAAAAGCCTAATAACCTGAGTTCGACATAAAATATTCAACACAGAAATTCGGAATTATACCAGATATGTGCTAAAAATGCAGCAAGAATAGCGGGCTATTTTGAGGGGTTTTTAGTGCAGAGATGGTGTGATTACCTCCGGTGAGTGCTTCGCAGTTCCGAATTTTCTATTAGATTTGATTAATTTTTGCATAAAGCACACCAATTTTACTTTCAACATAGTCAAATTTCGACAAAGCCTCATTCGACTATTTTCAAGTAGCACAGGCATTTACCATTGCAATTTATAGTATATCTATTGTATTGTTAACAAAAAAGTCCTTCTATAAAAAAATATAAAAGGACTTGACTATGATATTACTATTGAAATTACTCTTTTAACTGAAAATCAGGGTGACCGGTTTGCCAGAGGGCAAAGGTGACTACTTCGGCAATATTTTGATCCCATTGATCTGGAGTTAAATTAAAACCATGTCCACCGTTAAAGTCTATTGAAAGCAAGATGGGATTATCTGATGTACTGGCAGCTTGCAACCCTGCTGCAAATTTGGCCGATTCCCATGCAGGTACCCTGGAATCATTTGCCCCTGCCTTTAATAGTACTGCGGGGTATTTTGTACCTTTTTTTATGTGCTGGCAGGCGTCCATTTCCAACAAGGCCAAGAATTCGGTGGAATCATTAACAGTTCCAAACTCCTTTGTATTATTTTTTCCATTAGGGCCAAACTCGGTTCTTAACATATTAATACTACCTGCACTAATTATTGCTGCCTTATAAAGATCCGGACGGTCAGTAATGGCACGTGCTATTAATATGCCCCCTGCACTACCACTCCAAATGGCAATTTTATCAGGAGATGTATAGTCTTTTTTTATTAAATACTCTGTGCAGGCAATAAAATCTTTCCAGGTATTGGGTTTTGTTTGTTTAAAACCACCTTTGTGCCAAGCCTCCCCTTTTTCACCTCCTCCTCGCACGTGTGCAGTAGCAAATATACCTCCTTCACGTACCCAATGTAATAAATAGGGGTAAAGATAAGGTGTGTCTGAAAACCCGTAAGATCCATATCCTTCCATTAAAACTCTGTTGTGCCCTGTTAGTTGTATTCCTTTTTTATAAATAATTGAAAGAGGAACTTTAACCCCATCATGCGAAATCACCTCTATTTCTTCTATAATAACATCATTCAACTCAGGGTATTTAGGACGCGGATACAAATCCTCTTGTACAAAAACTTTTTTAATGTGGTTATAATGATATTTTTCTTTATGGTTTGTCCAGCCTTCAATTTCAATCCATAAATCGTCACTGTTTGGGTTTTTTGAAAAAACGGAAATATATCCCGATGGTTTTGGAATCTTAATTTTTTCTTCTTTGCTATCTTTCAAGCAACAAAGTCGGGCATCCACTCCATTTTTGTTTTTTACATAATAAACCCCACTTTTAGTTACTGTAAAGTCAGTGATAACTTCATTGCTGTCTTCAGCTACTATAACTTCTGGGTTTTTAAAATCCAAATTATCAATACTTGTTTTACATAATTTATAATTGGGCGAATTGTAGGCTGATAAAAAGTAAAATTCTTTTCCGTTAAAACTAAATTGCCCAACCATGTCCTCTTTTTTATACAAGGGTTTCCATTGGGGAGCTTCTTTATCATTGAATTTAGAATAATAATAATCATTGAAACTACCAGCGCCACCTACTTGTCCTATTAAAATATTACGATAGTAGGGTTTTGTAGATACAATAGGGAAATCTTCAGGGTTAAGATCTATTCCAGGATTGTTTTTAGCTGAAAAAACGATATTTAGTTTTTTGGGGTCACTGCCTAGTTTATACAAAACCGAGGCCGTATTTAAAATGTAGTCTTCAGATGTTTTGTCCATAACAGGCACATGGGTATAAAAAAATCCTGAATTGCTTTTTAACCAAGAAACGCCTCCCAGGTCAGAAGGCCAGCAATGAGTAATTACCCCGGGCAAAAGCTTTTTTGTTTTAACGTCCAGAACAACTAATTCCGAAAACTCTTCATCATTTTTGGTAAAACCAACGGCAATTTTCGTTGCATCCCAACTAGGTTGGATAAAATTGATTATATACTTATCTCCAGAACTTTTATTATAGTTTACCGGGTCAAAAAGCAGTTCTTCGTTTCCATAAAAGCCCATTCTGTAATACAATTTATACAGTTTTTCATCAGCTTCTTTTTTAAGGTAA
>JBNKJW010000122.1:0-38127 GCA_050291445.1 Bacteroidales bacterium
TTAAATATTTAATATTTTCTCTCTGAATTTATGGTCTAGCGCAGCCTTGTATCTTTTACCTTTACCACTTATACCTTTAGTTCTTTCTTTTGAGATTAAAGAAAGCGCAATTTTTGAAATTAGGTTAAAGTTTTTGGCAGAATTTCCTTTTCTTTTGCGTGAAGCATCTTCACCAAAAACAACATCTAGCACCCAATTTAGTTTGTTTTCGATCAGCCAGTGACTTCTTATTTTGGGACTTACTTCTTCAGCATCAGCTGGTAAACTGCTTATATATGCAATTGCTCCGTTGTTTTATTAAAGTTCTCAGATTCAATTTTCAGGATTGACTTTAAGCCTTTCCACTGGGTTTCAATATCAAAAAAGCGGAAATCATCAATTGCTACACATTTCCTTTGCTCTACACGCCTGTGACCTGAATCAACTTCTGTGTGAATTGAAGCCGGGTTAGTAATTTGAAAGACTTTTGATTTTGCTTAACAGCTAAAATGTAATCAGCTCCTTTTTTAATGATACTCTCAGCAATTTCAGTTTGGCAGCCCATGGCATCAATAGTCACAATGCAGCCTTTAATAGCAAGAAGCTCAAGAAGTTCTGGGATGGCTGTGATTTCGTTGCTTTTTTCTTCACATACTTCCTGCCCAAGGCACAAGCCGTTGATTGTTGCAAAGGCCGAGACCATGCGTATGGCTTTTTGGTTACCAGCCGTATCAAAAGAGCCTCGTAAACGTTTGCCATCAATAGCTACCACTTCACCTTCTGTCAGCTTACTAATGGTTGCAACCCATTCAACAAAACAATTGCTAAACTGCTCATAGTCAATCAGGGAGAAGACCCTGCCCAGGGTGTCATGGGAGGGTATCCCTGATTTAAATGGTGTAAATTTCCGCAGCCATTCTAACTGGCTTTTACCAAATAATTCAATTTCAGTCCAACTGCCTGCGCCACTGACAACAGCTGAGATAACCAGGAAAATCATTTCTGTTAGAAGGTGGCGATGATTGCCACCTTTTGTTCGTCTGGGCTCTTCCATTTTTCCAAATATGGTTTGGAAACTACTTTTAATAGTACTCTATATAAGTTAGCAAAAATAATCAAATTTTGTAAAATAAATTTTGAGCTAAAGCTGATTTTCAGCACCTTAGCATCAGGATAAGGCATTAATGATATCGTCTTCATAGCCGTTAGTACGGCTAATTAAAAAATGAAGTAAGGTTTTTTAAATATTTATTATGAGACTAAAAGCTCGCAATTCGGGCTTTTTACATGAAAGCGTAATCCACTCTTTGCCAGCAGCTTACTAAAAGACCGCAAACCGGTATTTTTTTTATTTCAAATGCAATTGTCGTGGGGCAGTATCTGCCGAAATGTCCGGTTAATTTTGTTGATTTTGTAGCCGGGTTTTAGGGGGTCAGCTTACTTAAGAATATCCATTCGACTATTTTCAAGTAGCATCGGCATTTACCATTGCAATTTATATTTTGCTTTTGGACTAAAATATAAATGCAATTGGTATAAGTGTTTGGCTAAAAGCTATTTATATGATGGTAGTTTCCCTGTTTACAGCAACAATTATCTGCCTTATAATCAAACAAATAGGCATTTGAGGTTTATTTTTGGGATGCGTGTAAAACTAAAGAGGGAAAAGGCAAAAAAAGAATTGAAAGCAGTTCCTGTTCAAATTAATAATTGAGATTGAGCACATGAAGTATATCAAAAGTTTCTCGCAAAGCCGCTAAGTTGAAAAGAAAAACGTACTGAATATCAATTCATTGCATCTTTGCAACTTGGCGAGAAATTATTTAATTATACATTTTGATACAATCTAAGTTAGGTAAGATCTATTACTTACTTCACATTAATTTTATAAGCAACAACTGTATTGCCAAAAAATGTCGGTATCAACAATATGTTTTGTTCTGGAATGCTTGCAATATCAGCTGTATTTAATTTTTCTTCCTGTGTATCTAAAATCTTAACAGCTTGTGCATTTTCGGTATTGGCCACAAAAAACACTTCACCATTCCAGGCTGATAAAATGTAGCCTGCATCAATTGCAACAATACCATCGCCATTCGGAATGTCTTTAGCCAAATAAGTTTGTTCTTTTGTTGCTTTATCAATAGCTATAAGTCCTTTTGCATTATAAGCCAATGCCAACACCCTGTCTTTTTCAACCAAAACACCGTTTGGGTTAACATCTGGTATTTGGGCAAACACCGATACGGTGTCATTTTTTAGCACATACACTTTGTCAGAACCACTATCGGTAAAATAAACATCGCCATTACTGTCAACATCTAAATCGTTTAAGAAAACAGCTTCCTCAACCGGATATTTTTTTTCAATTTCACCAGTTGAGATATTGATTTTTACGACATCGGTAATGTCTGTAACATAAAGATAATCACCAAAATAGCCCAATCCTTTGGGGGCACTTAATCCCTTTGCCCAGGTTTGTTCAATAATTTTGCCCTCTGTGTCGATTTTTGCAATGGTTCCGTCGCCATCTTTACTGTCGGGAGGAACATTTCCTATACTTGAAACATAAATGCTATTGGTTTCGGGATGGTAAAGCTGCGATTCACTTGTTCTCAGCAAAGTGTCGGTTTGCCATAATTGTTCCAGCTCAACAGTAACAGTTTTAGCAACAGAATCGTTGTTTGTTGTTTCATCTGTTTCTCCTTCGTTAGAAGAACCGCCACAGGCCGCCATAAAGCCTAATGCAAAAAGCATCATTAAAATTGAAAAGTTTTTCATGTTTTTCGTTTTTAGATTTAAGTATTATTAAAATAAAGAAGGGTAAAAATATAACATTAAGAGAAATTCAGCTCTATTTTATTTGTAAACTTAAATTATAGCATCTGCTTCTATTTCTATCAATAAATCATCATCAATTAACCTGCTTACCTCAACCATGGTGGCAGCTGGTTTAATATGCCTGAAAAATTCGCCATGTGCTTTGCCAATTTGTTCCCAGTTTTCAATGTTTGCAACAAACATACGCGTGCGGATAACATTTTCCATACCAGCACCCAGTTCATGCAATGCATTTGCTATTTTTTTCAGGATGAAAATGGTTTGTTCATAGGCATCGCCTTTGCCAATTATGTTGTTATTTTCGTCAACAGCAGTAGTGCCCGAAACAGCAATGGTGTTGCCAATTTTAACAGCCCTTGAGTAGCCTACAATTTCTTCCCATTTGGCACCGGATGAAAGGTTGGTTCGTTTTGACATAAATTAGTATATTGGAAATTGGTGTATTAGAAATTAGTTAAAAGAATAAACAAATATACCAATATTTACGCTGATCCTGTCGAAGTAAACCAATATCCAAATACCCAGAACTATGATCTAAAGTTTTTGAAAGTTGTTTTAACGATCCGCAACATCTTCAATTTGTCCATCATCTTCGGTTAGTTGCAACGCCTCCGCCCTATCCAGCATATCCTGTTTCGAAAGCCACGATTTGTCTGAATTATCAATGGCGCAAACATACCTTCCAATACCAAAATTAATTTCAAGTGTTGTATGAATGTTTTTGAATTTTTTCCAGTCGAACTTTTTTAAAGTCACGTGTATACCCCTAGTATTCAACAGTTTAATTAATTGCTTGTTGTTTGATTGTTCTTTCCAATAAAGGGTTTTATAAATGTAAATTTGCTCTTTTTCGGTCAGTAAATCGAAAAGGCTGTACGACCAGTTTCCTTTTTTACTGTTTCTGAAATAACCCGAAGCCTGCCAGTGGCCAACCATTTCTTTTGCCCATCTTGAATAGGATTTATTCCTTGCATAATTTTGGTCTAAACGGTTTAGACTGAAGGCAATAAACCTTTCATTCTCAGGCATTTTATCCGGGAGCGTGTAAAAAGTATTATAAAACTCGCCATAGTTAAGCAAACCTCCACCTTTCCCAATTCCTTGCAATATTTCCTCTAACTCTTCTTCAGTTTTGTCAGTTGACTGGCTGATAATAAGCTTTGTAGATAATTCGTCGACCAGCACCAGGTAAGTTCTTTGCTGCTTATTCCACAATGAAATGGTCACCTTATACCCTTTTAAATTAGAGGCTGCATTGATTACTATTTCTTCTTTTTGTTCTGTAGGATATTCTCCTGTATTTAGTATTTGTTCAGCAAAATCATTGGCAATGTCTACTTCGGTGATTGTATCATTCAGGTTTTCACTATCAGTGGCTTCCTGTTCTCTCAAAATTCCAATATCAACAGTAACCTTATCGTTGTACAAATTATCCCGATAGACCACTTCAGCAAAACAAGTGGTCGCTTCAAGTAATTCTTTTCTACTTATACCTCTGGGTAGGTCAAGGTTCAGCTTGTAAATTACTCCGTATCCCGGCATTTGTGCTGGCTCATTGGGCGAATTCACTACCGATAAATTATTAATGTACAATGCGTTATTATCCGGAAAAGAATTAACTAAGTCTAAAACATGCTCAGGAACATCGGGTGCAAAGCTGTTAATTCGTTTAAGCTCATTCAGTTCAGTAGTGTCAATATCTATTTCAGCACTTTTGTAATCGTTATAAGTAACTACTTGGGTATTATTAATTTTGAATGTATGAGCAAGGTAGGTTTTTAGTTGTGTTGCGGAATCCTGGTTTTCAATTGCACCACACATAATTTGAAACCAATTTCCGGTTTTTTCAATAGTATCAGAAAACTGGATGATATAGGAACTAATCCCCATGTCGTTTATGCGAGAAGAAATCTTGTTAGCCTGATAATAACTTCTTTCCTGGCAAATTTTAATCGCATAAGGCTTACTTTTGCTAAATTTCTCAATTTGCATTACCTGATTAATTCCAGTTTGGCAGGAAGTAAACAAAAAGAGGCTAATTGCAATAACAGGGAAAGTTTTCATTGGTAGGGACATATTATTTTCATACAGGGTCAAAATTACTATTCCACTTCAAATATTTCAAAATGATTAACGCTAATTAATATTTTTTAACAAAATGACAAAATTGCCTTACAAAAAAAAGATTCGTCTTAACCTGCTCTTTCACAATATGTTGTGATAATTATTTTCAGTCAAAAACAATAAACCGATAACGTTTTTAAGAAATTCTAAAACAATTATTATTTTTTACCCATCCTAAAGTAATAAGTTCACTAGCCAAAGCGTTCAGTATATAAATAAATTGGTTAGTATTTAGTTGGGGCAATCTTGCACATTCTACATGACTGAAAACATTTAGTTGCAAGATGCCCCGATTACATTTACACCTTCCTCTTACTAAGTTAATAAAAAAAAGTAAGCAATCCCATAAAATTTAGCATCCTACTTTCATTTATTTCTATCTTTGAAAATAGAAATAGAAAGTTATTTGCTTATGAGAATTTTACATACTTCGGACTGGCATCTTGGAAAAAAACTGGATAAGTTTAGCAGGCACGGGGAGCAAATTAATGTTTTAAATGAAATTGTTGAATGTGTTGATAATCAAGACATTGATTTGGTTTTGATTGTTGGTGATGTATTCGATGCTTTTAACCCACCTGTTGAATCTATCGAACTGTTTTACAAAACTATAAAACGTTTAAGTAATTTCGGAAAACGACCAGTGATTGTTATTGCTGGTAACCACGATTCACCCGACAGAATTGAAGCCCCGGATGCCTTGGCGCTTGAGGATGCTATTATTTTTGCAGGCCATCCCAGTGTTAAAGTCCGAAAAATTAAAAACCAGGCTGGGGTTGAATTAATAAATTCGGAAGAAGGCTTTGTTGAATTAAAACTTCCTCAATATAAATATCCCATTAGGGTTTTATTAGCTCCATATGCTAATCAATACCGCATTAAAAAATTCTTAGGTGTTGAGAATGAGGAAGAGGAATTAAGATTGGTTCTTGAAAAACAATGGAAAATATTAGCAGAAAATTATTGCGATGATAAAGGAGTAAATTTATTCTGTGGTCATTTCTTTTTTACTAACGAAGGAGATAAAAACACAGAAGAGCCTGAAGATGAAAAACCAATTTTGCACGTAGGTGGCGCCCAGGCAATTTTTAACACTAACCTACCTGAACAAATTCAATATGCAGCTTTGGGGCATTTGCACCGAAGGCATGCAGTTAATGCAAAGCCTTGCCCTGTCAATTATTCAGGCAGTCCAATTTCTTATAGCTTTTCGGAGGCCGGGCAGAAAAAATATGTTGAAATTATTGAATTAGAACCGGGTAATTTAGCCAAAATTGAACATAAAGAGTTAAAATCAGGTAAACAACTGGCCAGGAAACAGTTTGACAATATTGAAGAAGCCTGTAAGTGGCTGGCAGAAAATCAGGATACTTTAGTTGAATTGACGATAGAAAGCGAAGATTTTTTATCAGCTGAAGAACGAAAACGTTTAAATGAATGCCACGAAAACATTATTTCAATTATTCCAATTGTGAAAAATGAGGATGCTGAAAAGAAAGCGGAAAGTTCAATAGACTTAAACAAAAGTATGCAAGAGCTTTTTAAAGACTTTTTTAAGTTTAAGCATCAGCAAAATCCTTCGGAGGAGTTAATGGAGTTGTTCAATGAGATTAGTGCTTCGACAGGCTCAGCAACCAAAACTGGAAATTAGTTGCTGGTTACAAGAAACCAGGATCTAGCAACGAGCAACCAGTAACTGATAAGAAAAGCATAAAATTAACTATTAACAAACGGATAAAGCACTAAAAACATGTTCCCAATTTCCTTAAATCTAAAAGGCATTTACTCCTATCAAAACAAAGAGCAATTTATTGATTTTCAGCACCTATGCGATGCTGGCCTGTTTGGGATTTTTGGCTCTGTTGGCAGTGGAAAATCGACCATATTAGAGGCCATTTCGTTTGCGTTGTATGGCGAAACAGAACGGTTGAACAAGCGCGAAAACCGCGGATACAACATGATGAATTTAAAATCGGATGATTTATTGATTGATTTTATTTTCAGAAATGGTACTGATGAAAAAGAATACAGGTTTATTGTAAAAGGAAGACGCAACTCAAAGAAATTCGATGATGTGAAAACCTTTGCCAGAGAAGCTTTTAGAAAAGAGCAAAAAGAATGGCTACCTATTCCGGCTGATTCAGCTGAAGAAATTACAGGGCTTAGCTATATTAATTTTCGTCGTACTATTATTATCCCACAAGGGCGTTTTCAGGAGTTTTTGCAGTTAAGCGATACAGACCGAACCAGGATGATGAAAGAACTTTTTCAACTAGAGCGTTTTGATTTGTCGGGAAAAACTAAAATGTTGGAAGAAAAAAACAACAGCAAACTCACTAATATTGAAGGGCAATTGCAACAACTTACCGATGTTTCGAAAGAGAAATTGAAAGAAATAGAAGAAAAAATTAAGCTTTTGAAGTCTGAAATTAAAGAAAGTCTGAAAAAGCAAAAGAAAGCGGAAGCAAAAGAAGTTGAATTTAAGGCACTGAAAGAATTGTTTGAAAAGATAAAAGTTGCGAAAAATGAATTAAACAAACTGGAATCTCAAACTTCTGTGATTGAAGGACTTAAGATCCAGGTGAAAGAATTTCAATATTGTCAGGTTCATTTTAAAAGTAAAATAGAAAAACTTTCGTTTGCACAAAAGAAATCAAAAGCATTGCAAAATGAACTGGAAAATGCAAAACTACAGTTCAATGATTTAAACAAGCAGTTGGAGAAACTTGAAACAGCTTTTAAAGCAATAAAAATAAAATTTGATGCCAAGGAAGAACTAAAAAAAGAAACAGAAGCATATGAAAAGATGTTAACAGTAAAACAGCTTGAAAATGATGTTGAGAATTTACAAAACCGAATAAAAAAAGGAGAGGTAGCGCTGGAAAAGTGTAAAAAAGCGATTGAAAAGCTGGAAAATGAGCAAAAACACATAAAAGCAATTATCCACCAACTAAAAGAAAATGAAATAGATATGGCTGAATTGGCGAAGATGAAAGCCTGGTTTGGCCAAATGAATAGTTTTGAAAAAGGTAAATCTGACATTGAAAACCAAATTGCCGAAAACGAAAAGAAAAAAGAGCAGAAATTAAATGAGATAAAACAGTTACTAAAGCAAGTAGGGCTTAATGTTGACACCATTAATCATTCAGAAATTGAAAAGTACTACCAAACCCGTCTTGAAAGCAATGAAATTGAACTGGAAAAGGTAAACGAGGAACTAAAACATTTGAAAGTAAAACAGGAGTTGAGTAAATATTCCGAAAACCTGCAAGAAGGAGATGTGTGCCCCGTTTGTGGTGCTACTCATCATCCTGAAAAAATGGAAGCAAAAGATCTTTCAGCCCATGGCAAAAAACTTGAAAAAGAACTGAATTTATTAAAAAAGCAAATTGCAGATCTTAACAGTTCGGAAAAACAAACTGGTGTAAAATTATCTGAATTTCAGTCAGTTAAAATATCAATATCGGAATTAGCAGAGAAACAAAAACTAACTTTGAAAGAAATTGAAAAGCATAAAAGAAGTTACGTTTTTGAAAAGAAATATACTGAAAATGAACTGGAAACTGAATTTGAAAAAGCACAAAAAGACAAAATTGAACTATCCAGGCTTGAAAAACAGCTAAATGAAATTGAATCAGCGCTTGCCTTAGAGCAAAAAAATAAGGAAAAGTATCAAACAGCCATCAACCAAATTGAAAATGATTTAGCAGCCAAAAAAGCAGGTTACGACACCTTGTTGCAGCAAATTGAATTAGATACCGACAAAGTGCTTTTATTAACCGACAACGAAATCAAAAACAAAATTGAAAACTTAACAAATGAATACCAACAGATAGTAAAAAACTTTGAGCAGACGGAAGAAAATATCAGAAAGCTAAAACCTGAAAAAGACAAGCTAAACGGTATTATTGAAACAAAAGGAAAAGACTTTGAGAGTTTACAAACAGAAATTGCAAATGATGAAGAGCTTTTACAAAATGAAGTGGCGGCCTCGAAATACAGTTCGCTTGAGAACATTTTAGAAATACTTAAAAATGATTTCGACATTGAACAAGAAGAGGGCAAAATAAAAGCGTTTGATAACAAGTTGTTTAGCGTGAAATCCGAACTGGAAAAACTTACACAACAAGCTAAGAATAAACACTTTGACGAGAAAGAATTCTCCCAGGCTTTAACAGAATTAGAACAAATAAAAAACATCATTAACCAACAAAACAAGGAGCTTGGTTCCTATGAAAAAGATAAGAAAGAGCAGGAAATAAAATTGCTTGAAAAGGAAAAACTAACCAAAGAATTTGAAAGTTTAACCTTTAGGGCCGAGAACATTAAAACACTCAAAAACCTGTTTAAAGCCAGTGGGTTTGTTAATTATGTTTCATCAGTTTACTTGCAAAACCTTGTAAACGCAGCAAATGAAAGATTTTCAACCCTTACAGGACAAAAACTACGCCTTGAGTTAACCGATACCAACGACTTCATTATCAGAGATTACCTGAACGAAGGCAAAACGCGAAGCGTAAAAACCCTTTCGGGTGGCCAGACTTTTCAGGCCTCACTTTCACTTGCCTTAGCGCTGGCCGATAATATTCAATCAACCAGCAAATCGGCCAACAATTTTTTCTTTTTAGACGAAGGTTTTGGCTCGCTGGATAAAGAATCATTGTCGGTTGTTTTTCAAAGCCTTAAATCATTGCGTAAAGAAAAAAGGGTGGTTGGTGTAATTTCACACGTTGAGGAACTGCAACAAGAAATTGACAGCTATCTAAAAATTGAAAATAATCCTGAAACAGGGAGTAAAATTCTCTGTAGTTGGAAATAAATGGGTGGAATTTTTCTTCTGGAACCACCTACTTAATGCCTTGTAATTCAGGCTTATAGCATTAAACTGGTAAAATCCTAGTGCAAATAACCTTTCCCGAAAATAAAATAGTGTCATGTCAAATCTTAAATGACGGATAAAGTCGTTTTAGTTTTATTCTAGCGTCTTCTGTTTTAAATAGCCAATTTATTTTAGCAATCATGCTATATGGGGATTGTATTGTAGGAGCACCCGGAAGTTTGCCTTGCAGGTTCCGGGTGATTTCGTTATTTTTTAAGTTCAAATTTAGCCGATGCTTTTTCAATTCCATTTACCAAAATTTTAATACCGTGCCCGCCAGGATAATGTTTTCGGGTAGTGCGTTCTTTAAAGCTTTGCTTTTTAAAAATGGAATGTTTACCAGGAGAAAATTCTTTTTCGGTTATCATAAAAACTTTTGAAGAATGTTTGCCATTTGCTTTTAGGTAGTCTATAGCATACTCCAGCCTTACTTTTGTCTCCTTTTTGTTGTTTGAGTTCAGTACAAAAGAAAACTCCAGTTCATCGCCAATGTGCACGGTAGCATATTTAAATGCAAGCTGCGTTACCTGTAATTTTGAAGGGGTTCCATAGCCAAACAAAAGCATTGCCCTTGGGTTACCTGCTTTTAACAGTGTTCGGCATGCTCGCTTAATTATCCAGTCGGTATGTTTTGACTTGCCTGACCATTTTTCGCAAATATCCAATACCAGTTCCGGGTGATCTTTTGAAATATCGTTTAAATTATTTGCCACACTTTTTCTAACGTATTCCGAATCATCTGTTTTTAGGTTTTCAAGTATAGGTAAAATAAGGCCTGGATCTTTTTTTAACTCGGGAAGTGCCATTGCCCAGGGCAGGCGCGGACGACAACCTTCGCTTGAAAACCTTCTAATATGCTCATTATCACTAACTGAGAGCTCAAGCATATAGTGCATGGCCCTTTTTTTATCTTTCATTATAAAAGGACGAATGGCAAACTCAGATGAAGAATATTTCGTGAATTCTTTTAATGCGGCTAATGAAATATCCCAATAATCAAGTCCATATTTTTCAACAAAATCAGGCAGGCACATGCCTTCAATTCCTGTAATTTTATCTGCAATTTTTAATAGTATCGATAATGCCTTTTTATAGCCTTCAGGAAGTGTTTTATGCAAGCATTCCGTAATGTGGTGCATGCGGGCTTTTAGTTCTTTTTCTTCCCATTCTTTCACATACACCAGGCTGATAAACAGGTTTTTATCAAAGGTTTTGTAAGCTTTGCCAATTTCATTAGCAAACTTATTAATTGTAGTTTTAGTAAAGAAAATGTTTTTTAGTGGTTCCGCCATTTTTGTTATAATGTTTGTTTGTTAATGGTGGCCTAAAAATATTCAAAAAAATAATTAAATTTCAATAACTTAGCTGAAATTTCAATGACTTAACAAAGTTAAAACACATGAAAAAAATATTGTTTTACACCCTTTTCCTATTTTTTGTTTTAATAGCATGTAACCAAACCCCTAAAACCCAAAATATTGTAAAAAATAAAGCCCTTGACAGCCTTTTTGATGCATTTTCGGAAGAGCGCTGGCAATTAATGCCCATTTTGGCTACCAAAGCAGGTGATAACAGGTACAACCATGTATTGCCTAACCATTTAAGTGAAAATTACAGAGCCAAACTAAAAAAACATTATACAAAGTATAAAAATTTACTTAATGAGTTTGACAAAAGTGCTTTAAGCGAAACCCAGCAAATGAATTATGAGGTAATGCTTTGGGAGTGCAACATTTACCTTGAATCCTTCGATTTTGAACCTGGATTGGTATTAAATTATGATGGCATGAATTTTTCGTTTTCCTACCTTCCCATTAACCAGTTTTGGTCAACCAATCTTTTTATAGGTCAATTGGCTGGCGGGCGCAGCATGCAGCCATTTAAAACAGTGAAAGATTACGAAAACTGGCTACTTAGAATAGACGATTTTATGGTTTGGTGCGACACAGCGATAAGGAATATGCAAAAAGGAATGGAAAAAGGTGTTGTTTTGCCAAAAGCACTGATAAAAAAGGTTATCCCACAAATGGAAAGCTTTGCCAAAGGTCCGGCAAAAGAACATTTGTTTTATCGTCCCATTTTAAATATGCCTATTGAGTTTTCGGTTGAAGATAGCACCAGGTTGGAAGCTGCCTTTGTTAAAATGATTGAAGAAAAAGTAATTCCCAAACATCAGGAGTTACTTGATTTTTTTGTGAACAAATACCTTCCTAAAGGACTTACAGAAGCAGGAATTAGTGCCCAGCCTGGTGGCGAAAAACTTTACAATTACCTGATTAAATATTTCACTACCACCAACATGACCGCCGATGAAATTTTTGAATTAGGAAAAAAAGAAGTAGCCCGAATCACCAATGAAATGGAAAAAGTTAAACAACAGGTTGGTTTTGAAGGGGATATGAATGCCTTTTATGAGCACGTGAAAAACAACGAAAAGTTGAAACCGTTTACCAAACCCCAGCAAGTTATTGATAATTTTAATGCAATTCATGCTAAAATGAAGCCTAATTTGAAAAAACTGTTCGATAAAACACCTAAAACAGCATTTGAGGTAAGAAGAATTGAGGCTTTTAGAGAAAAAACAGCTAGTGCTCATTATAACCCAGGAGCAAAAGATGGTAGCCGTCCGGGAGTTTTTTACGTACCCATACCTGATGTTAACAACTACAACGTTTTTTCTGATGAAGACCTGTTTTTACACGAAGCCATTCCCGGCCATCATTACCAAATAGCCCTGCAACAAGAGAATCCGAACCTACCTGGTTTCATGCAAATGCTTTGGCAAAGTGCTTTTGGCGAAGGATGGGCTTTGTACACCGAGTTTTTAGGAAAAGAGTTGGGATTGTTGCAAGATCCTTATCAATATTTTGGAATGTTAAGTGCTGAAAAACACCGGGCAGTTCGTTTAGTTGTAGATGCCGGAATTCATGCCAAGGGCTGGACAAGGGAAGAAGCTATTCAATATTGCCTTGAAAATGAGGCTTTACCTAAAAGTAAGGTAATTTCAGAAGTTGAAAGGTATATGGCAATGCCAGGACAGGCACTTTCGTATAAAATTGGACAGTTAAAAATTATGGAATGGCGCCAAAAAGCCGAAAAAGAACTAGGCGATAGGTTTGATATTAAAGAATTTCATAATAAACTATTAGAATCAGGGTGTGTACCTTTACAGCTTTTGGAAAATAAGATTAACCGGTGGATTGAGGAGGTTAGATCGAAAAGCCAGGATTGAATTGTATCAATTACGAGTAATTATGTGAACAAAAGCCACCAAGCATTGTTTTTATGGAAAACAAATATGGAAATTAAAAAACATTCTGGAATTTACACCTTAAAAACAAGCCAGCTTTTACCTGTACATATTGATAATGCCTGGGCTTTTTTCTCAAACCCAATAAATCTTAATGTAATTACTCCTGATAATCTAGGGTTTAAAATAACCTCAGATGCAACAGATGAGATTTATCAAGGACAAATAATCACTTATAAAATAAGGATGTTTCCTTTCCTAAAATTGAATTGGGTAACTGAAATCACATTTATTGAAAAAAAGTTGTACTTTATTGATGAACAAAGGTTTGGCCCTTATAAAATGTGGCATCATGAACATATGTTCGTTCCCAAAGGTGACCAGACCGAGGTAATTGACAAAGTGTCTTTTGCTTTGCCGCTTGGCTTTTTAGGAAATATGGCTTACAAATTATTTGTAAAGAAAAAACTAGTTGAAATTTTCAGGTTTCGGTCAAAAAAAATACAGGAAATTTTCGCAAATAATTAAACACCTGCAGATTGTTCATATAAAAACCTTCTATCCAATTTTAACCGAAATAATGTATATTTGTAGCCAGTTTTAAAACCTGTCTGTGTCCGGAGGACCTGACAGAGTTGTTTAAGACTAAAAAGTCATTAATTATTTAACATTAGCTATTTACAGCGAACCAATTAAATGACTAGTGTTAAGTCAAATTTGATATTTCTGGTAATTAGCCAGGTGACAACACCTGGCTGGTGCACTTGTCAGGTGTTGTCACCTGACAAATTAGCTTTGACATGACACTAGTGACTATTGAAAGACAAAGCAGAGGAAAGAAAAGAGTTATAAAGGAAGGATAAATGGAGAACATCAGGAATTTTTGCATCATAGCACACATCGATCATGGAAAAAGTACACTGGCTGATAGGTTGTTGCAGGTAACCAACACCGTCTCTGAAAGAGATTCTCAAGAGCAAGTGCTTGACGACATGGATTTGGAACGCGAAAGAGGTATTACCATCAAAAGTCATGCAATACAGATGAATTATTTGCAGGATGGTAAAGACTATGTGCTAAACCTGATAGACACCCCGGGACACGTAGATTTTTCGTACGAAGTTTCGCGATCTATTGCCGCCTGCGAAGGAGCCTTACTGGTTATTGATGCCACACAAGGCATTCAGGCTCAGACCATTTCAAACTTATACCTGGCCATTGAAAACGACCTTGAAATTATCCCCGTTTTAAATAAAATGGACATGCCTTCAGCCATGCCCGAAGACGTAAAAGACCAAATTGTAGACCTTTTGGGCTGTGATCATGATGACATTCTTGAGGCAAGTGGCAAAACCGGTCAGGGTGTGGAAGAAATTCTGAGAAGAATTGTTGAAATTGTCCCTCCACCAGTAGGTGATCCCAAAGCCCCGCTTCAAGCTTTAATTTTTGATTCCGTTTTTAATTCATACCGGGGAATTATTGCCTATTTCAAAATTAGAAATGGTGAAATAAAAAAAGGAGATAAAGTAAAATTTGTTAATACCGGCAAAGAATACGAAGCCGACGAAGTGGGGGTGTTAAGACTCAAGCAAGAGCCCCGAAAAAAACTCTCAACTGGTGATGTTGGATACATTATTTCAGGAATAAAAACCTCAAAAGAAGTAAAAGTAGGTGATACCATTACCACTTTAGAAAACCCTTGCGAAAAGGCAATTGAAGGATTTGAAGAAGTAAAGCCAATGGTATTTGCCGGGGTGTACCCAATTGATGCAGATGATTATGAGGAGTTGCGTTATTCAATGGAAAAACTTCAGCTGAATGATGCCTCGCTCACCTTTGAACCAGAATCATCAATGGCTTTAGGTTTTGGTTTCCGTTGTGGTTTTCTGGGTCTTTTGCACATGGAAATCATCCAGGAAAGATTAGACAGGGAGTTTAACATGAATGTAATTACCACAGTACCAAACGTTTCCTACAAAGTTGATACAAGCAAAGGCGAAACGCTTGAAGTACATAACCCTGCTGGTTTACCAGATGTAAAATACATAAGAAGTATTGAAGAGCCCTTTATAACAGCTCAAATTATTACTAAATCAGAATATTTTGGCTCTATCATGACCCTGTGCCTTGATAAGCGGGGAGAATTAAAAAAACAGCACTACCTTACACAAGATCGTGTTGAAATGACCTTTGAAATGCCTTTGAGCGAAATTGTTTTTGATTTTTATGATAAGTTAAAAAGTATTTCAAAAGGATATGCATCATTTGACTATTTTCAATCAGATTATCGGCCCGCAAAGCTGGTAAAACTGGATATTCTTTTAAATGGTGAAACCGTTGATGCACTTTCTACCCTTATTCATCAGGACAATGCCTACAATTTTGGCAAACGCATGTGCGAAAAACTAAAAGAACTGATTCCGCGCCAGCAATTTGATGTTGCCATTCAGGCTGCTATTGGTGCAAAAATCATTTCGCGCCAAACCGTAAAAGCTGTAAGAAAAGATGTAACAGCCAAATGTTATGGTGGCGATATTACCCGTAAGCGAAAACTGTTGGAAAAACAGAAAAAAGGAAAAAAACGAATGAAACAGGTAGGAAATGTTGAAGTTCCACAAAAAGCATTTTTAGCTGTACTGAAATTGGATTAATTGATTATCGGATTATATTACACGACCTGTTGGGAATTTCCTGGCAGGTCTTTTTTTGCATAAAGATACTCAGAGAATAACTCCATGAATCTGTGTGTAACTTCAATATCCCTCCCTGAAATAAATTTTTCTTTATCTTAGCACCTAAAATCAAAAACTATGGAAAACCAAAAACTACCAATAAAAGTACTTTTTGTATGCATGGGTAATATTTGTCGTTCGCCCAGTGCCGAAGCGGTCATGAACGCCTATATCAAACGCGAAGGATTACAAGATAAAATTATTTGCGATTCTGCCGGAACCATTGCCTACCATGCCGGTGAACCTGCTGATGGAAGAATGCAGCGTCATGCCAATAAACGAAACATTCATCTTACAAGCATTTCGCGCCAGGTAGAACCTCTTGATTTTAAGGAGTTTGATTATGTTATTGGTATGGATGATGATAATATGAGAAACATGCAAACTTTTTTACCATCTGCATCATTAGCAAACAAAATGAGTAAAATGACCGATTATTGCTCAAACAGCAATCCTGGCTATGTGCCTGATCCTTACTATGGTGGAGCCGATGGTTTTGAACAGGTATTGGATTTATTAGAAGATGCTTGCGAGGGGCTTTTGATAAAGATAAGGGAAGAACATCAAATCTAAAATTGGTATATTTGTTTACTTGTATTTTTTAAAAATATACAAATACACCAATAAACAATTATACAACTTCCTAATAATTAAATAATTTATGAGCAATTTTAAAATGGATCAATTCTCTGATGAAAAGCGAAAAGAATATCTTCAGGAGACTGCTCAAAGTCTTGATGCTTTGCTAAATGATGCTTTCCTTGGCAATGATCAGAATGAAATACGATCAGACTTCCCCGCTGGTTGTAACCGAGAGGATATTAAAATTGAAAACACAAAAGTTTCTTTAGCTTTCTTAAATGAATTAAAAGAGCCGCAGATAGAAGTAGTAATACAAATTGGTTATGAAAAGGTGCCTATTGGAGAATACAGAAGTGTGTATGATTTGACTGGCGAATTACTGGATGAATTTTTTTACCTGGAATAAGTACCAAACCTAAAGAACAAAGGCCAATCATGAACACTAAAATAAAGTCGCAAGTTGAAGAATTTCTGGGCGAAAAAATAAAAAGCGCCAATTCTGTCTCAGGTGGCTGTATTGCCGATTCCAGAAATCTAAAAACCGAATCGGGTAAGCAGTATTTTCTAAAAACTCATTCAGGAGCCCCCGGCATGTTTTTAAAAGAGGGTAACAGCCTGAAAGAACTCGCAAAACCAAATTGCATTAGGGTACCTGAAGTAATTTTAGCTGATGAAAACTTCTTGTTAATCGAAAATATCCAACAAGGAGGACGTGGAAGTAACTTTTTTAAAGATTTTGGGGCTGCTTTTGCCAACATGCACAATTACACCGCCGAAAATTTTGGTTTTTTTGAGGATAACTACATTGGCGCCACTCCTCAATACAACCTGGCCCAGGGAAATGAAAAAACGGATTGGGTAGAATTTTATTTTCAAAAACGGATTCTGGCACAATACAAAATGGCTGAAAAAAATGGCTATGCAACCGATGAGCTAAAAAAAGGGGTAAACCTGTTGGAAGGAAAAATTCATGAAATCCTGAGTGGAAGTGAAGAACCTCCAACGCTGCTGCATGGCGACTTATGGAGTGGGAATTTTTTGTGCGATAGTGAAGGCAAAGCTGTTTTAATTGATCCTGCTGTTTATTATGGTCATCGCGAAGCCGATTTAGCAATGACTAAAATGTTTGGAGGCTTTTCATATGATTTTTATACTTCGTATCAACAAACTTTCCCATTAAAAGAAGGTTGGGAATACCGCGAAAAAATCTATTTACTTTATCATTACTTGAACCACATGAACCTTTTTGGCACTTCTTACTACGGAACTTCGGTTTCTTATTTGTGGTCTTATTTAAGATAGCAAAGAAATTAGTTTCCCAAAATCTATACCGAACCGCTGTTAGTAATTGTTTTGTTCCGTAAACTCACAAAACAAAACTGCCAGTCGCTTGGCATATACAAAGCCATTTTAAAATTTCAATTTACAACATTTTAAACTGGCTTAGTATAACTGTGAAACCATTACATTTAGGTTCAGGTTCTATATGTCAGAAATTTAGTTTGACGTTAAATCTATCATAAAACTCATCAATCACCTTCAAAAACTCATCAGGTAACCTGTTTTTGCATTCTTTTAGCATAAACGATGGAATTTCTTTGTAAAATGCCTCAGCAATTGAACCAGCCATGGCTGCCATAGTATCAGCATCGCCACCCAATGAAATGGCCAGCCGAATAGCAGATTCATAATCAGTACTTTCAAAAAAAGCAATAATGGATTCAGGTACTGATCCCTGGCAGCTAACATCAAATTCATAAGTCTTTCGGATGTCATCAATTTTTCGATTCAAATCGTAACCAAACTTTTTCTCAATGTAGTCTTTTATTCCGGCTTTATCAATGTCATTATTGGCTAAATAAATAGCGGCAGCCACTGCCTGTGCGCCCTTCACCCCTTCGGGGTGGTTATGCGTAACAACCGCAGTTTTTTCAGCCTCATCCAGCACCTCATTAATATCTTTGAATAAATAAGCAACAGGGCTTACCCGCATGGCAGAACCATTTCCCCAGCTATTATACGGCTGTGGATTTTTAGCAAATATCCAATTCATAAATGTTCCACCATAGCCTACTGCAGGATATTTTTTTCCATAGATTTGGTAGAATTCTGTGTAGTTAGCATTTTGCAAAATACAATCTGCTGTAGCTATTGTCAAAACAGTATCATCCGTGAATTCAGAATCTTCTGAAAACAATTCAAAGTCTATTGATTTTATGGCTCTTTTTTCATAAACTGAGCCGATGATGTCACCTATAATTGCTCCAAGCATTATTTCGTTAAATTTAATTTTTAATAACTAATTTACTCCCTTTCGTCAGGCGAAAGTTCAAAGTTCTATATTTTCCTTTGCTTTCTTCACTATTTTTGCATTTTTTTGTTCTAAAATCTTAATTATTATGATAGAAATTGTATTTGCAACCAATAACGAACACAAGCTCAGAGAATTGCAACAGATTCTTGGTCAGCAATTTAAGTTGCTAAGTTTAAAAGAAATCGATTGTTTTGAAGACATTCCGGAGGAAAGCCCTACCATTGAAGAAAATTCAATGGATAAGGCAATTTATGTGTTCGAAAAATACGGGAAAAATTGCTTTGCTGATGACACCGGTCTTGAGGTTGAAGCACTTTATGGCAGGCCGGGAGTTTTATCAGCGCGCTATGCTGGCGATGAAAAAAACATGGATGAAAATATTGCTAAGGTTCTGGCCGAATTGGAAGGCAAAACAAATTGGAAAGCCCGGTTTAAAACAGTCATTTCTTTAATTATTGATGGTAAAAAACATCAGTTTGAAGGTATTGTGAATGGAAAAATTATCAAAGATAAACGGGGTGAAGGAGGTTTTGGCTACGATCCGGTTTTTGTGCCTGATGGTTATGAAATTACTTTTGCAGAAATGGATGCAGCTGAAAAAAACAAAATTAGCCACCGCGGTTTGGCGGTAAAGAAATTGGTTGATTTTTTGGAAACTTTCTCAAAATAGAAGAGATTCACGCAATCTATCCCCCTCCTGGGAGGCGAGAAAAACCCATATTGAAGTTTTTTGAGGTTTTTTAAATGCTCTATTAACAATTAAAAGCATAATTTTGGAGTTTTAGATATCAAAAAAGGTATGATAAAACAGGCAATTAAATTTTCACTCATTTTATTGCTTATTTCAAGCAATCTTAAGGCCCAAGTCCCAATTGGCGGCTGGCGCGACCATTTTCCTTATATTAAGGCTCAATTAGTTATAAAAACCACAGATAAGGTTTTTTGCGCCACTCCTTATGCTTTGTTTTACTACAACCTGGATGATAACAGTGTAGAAAAGCTATCCAGAACAAATGGACTTTCAGATATTCAACCCTGCGCATTAAAATACCATCCTGAAAAAGATTTAATTTTTGTTGCCTACCAAAATGCTAACATTGATCTTATTAAAGATAATAGCATTAGCAACATTAGCGACATAAAGAACAAAGCCATCCAGGGCGATAAAAAAATCTATCACATTGAGTTTCAAGGGAACTTAGCCTACCTGGCCTGCGGTTTTGGTATTGTTGTAATCGATTTGGACAAAAAGGAAATAAAAGACACTTACTACATCGGACCAAATGCTACTTCGATTAAAGTTAACAGCATTGCTTTTGATAACGAAAATATTTATGCAGCCACAGACAATGGAATTTATTATGCTAATAAAACCAATGCAAACCTGGTTGATTTTAATGCATGGCAAAAAATAACCACCTTAGATTTTCCCGAATCCAGGTATACCGAGGTTATTAATTTTGAATCGCAACTGCTTGTGAACTACCACAATACTGATGACAATGTTTCTATTATCTATAAAAAAAATGGTTCGGGATGGACAGAAATCTATAACCAGGGAACATTTGTTAAAAGGCTCACCCATTCAAATGCAAAACTTATTATTATTGAACAAAACCAATTAAAGGTTTTAAATAGCAACTTTACCGAAGATATTACCATTTCTGATTATGGTTTTGCAGCACCCTTTCCTAATGATTGTGTAACTGATGAACACGGAGATTTTTTTATTGCGGATAATAGTTCTAGTCTGGTAGTTAAACAAGAGGCCGACTGGCATTACATTATGCCCAATGGCCCCCAAACAAGCAGTGTATATGATATAGCTACCTTTAACAGTGATGTTTGGGCAGTGGGTGGAGGAATTACATCAACTTGGGGAAATGTGTTTAAATATGCCGAATTACATTCTTTTGTTGATGAAAACTGGCGCTCAAACATTTTGTGGACTTCAAATGCCCGTGATTTTGTTAAGGTTTTGGTAAACCCTTATAACCCATCTCAGGTTTTTGTAGGATCGTGGGGGGCTGGTGTTTTTGTTTTTGAGAACAACCAATTGGTCGCCAATTATAACGAAACCAACAGTACGCTTACAAGTATTAACCCGGGTGAGGATTTTATAAGAGTTAAAGGAATTGCTCTAGATGAAGCTCAAAACCTTTATGTTACCAACTCAGGGGTTAGCGAGCCAATTTCGGTAAAAACTACCGAGGGCGACTGGTATAGCTATTCATACAACGGAATCAGCAATTATGGCTCAATTGGTGAAATGATTATCACCCAGTACAACCATAAGTGGATACAACTGGGCAGAGGAGGTGGACTATTTGCTTTTGATGACAATTATACGCCTGGCGACACTGATGATGACCAAAGCAGAAGGTTTTCACTTTTTGATGCCAATGGACAGGTTGTTACCAACGAAGTATTGTCATTGGCTGAAGATAAAGATGGAGTAATTTGGGTGGGTACAGACCAGGGAGTTTTCACCTACTATAATCCTCAGAATGTTTTTTCAAACGAGAATTTTTATGCCGACAGAATAAAAGTGGTCGATAATTCAAACGACACAATAGTCCAGTATCTACTTGCTGCTGAGAAAATTAGAGCGATAGCAATTGATGGGGCTAACAGAAAATGGTTTGGCACCGAAAGTTCGGGTGTATTTTTAATGTCGGAGGATGCACAGCAAGAAATCCAGCATTTTACCAAAGATAACAGTCCGTTAATCTCCAACTATATCACCTCCATTGCTGTAAATGGTAAAACTGGCGAAGTTTTTATTGGCACCGATAAAGGAATGGTCTCATACAAAGGCACAGCCACCGAAGGTGACGATGATTTTTCAAATCCCTATGTTTATCCCAACCCTGTAAGAGAAACCTATAACGGACCCATTACTATTACCGGCCTTGCCACCGATGTAAATGTTAAAATAACAGACATTGCTGGTCAATTAGTTTATGAAACCAAAGCATTTGGCGGACAGGCCATTTGGGACGGAAAAAACTATAGTGGCAGAAGGGTTAGCACCGGAGTTTACCTGGTTTTTTGTACCGATGAAAATGGCGAAAAAACAAAAGTACTAAAGTTTTTAGTAATTAATTAAAATTAGCCATGTTCGAAAAGAGTCGTGCCATTGTTCTATACACAATAAAATACACCGATAGCTCATCAATAGCCCATTTCTACACCGAAAAATTTGGCAGGTTATCGGTCATGGTTCGTCATTCAAAAAGCAAAAAGTCGGTTTCAAAAAAAAGCATTTTGCAACCACTTTTTTTACTGAACGTTAATTTGCAACATAAACAAAACAGGGAAGTTCAGCAATGTAAAGAATTGGTAAACACTCCTGTTTTTCAGGATATTCCATTTAACATCATAAAAAGCAGCATTGCTTTGTTTTTAGCAGAATTTCTTTCTAAAGTACTCAAAGAAGAAGAAACAAATCCTGCACTTTTTGAGTTCCTGTCAAGCAGTATTCAGTTGTTTGATCAAAGTAGCACAGGATTAGCAAATTTTCATATTGTTTTTTTATATGAGTTAAGTAAATTTCTTGGTTTTTATCCCGATAACAATTTCTCCGCCACCAACTGCTACTTTAATTTGCGCGATGGGTACTATTCAAAGTTTAAAGAATCAGACGAACTGTCACTGAGCAAATCGCTTAGCGAACAATTGAGTCTGGTGTCTAAAGCAGGATTTCAATTAATGGACAACATAAAGCTATCCCGCACCGAAAGAACAGCACTTTTGAAGGCTTTAATGAGCTATTACAGATACCATTTGCCAGAAATTGGAAAAGTAAAATCACTGGAAGTTCTCAACCAGGTGTTTGATAATTAGAAAAAAAATGAGAAATTTAGATGCAAAGGTGGTTAAATTTCTTCTTGATCACGGTTTTTATACAACTTTTTAGCTGCATAGGCTACACCCGCTGCTAACAAAAAACCAAGGCCACCATCAATGGGTATGTCTACAGGCGTAGGTGGAGGTGCCTGAGCAATAGCTGTTTGAACAAATGCTGGTGAAAGCACAAAAATCACTATAAAACTCAAAATTGTTAGATACTTATTCATGCATTAATTTTTTGTTTCGCAAAATTGAATGTTTTTATCCAGATATAAAACTTTTTTTTATCTCTAATACTATGTTTGCAAATATTATACCTGAAACTTTTTGGTTTAGCTGCCCTATTCAATCACTTATACGCCCATTCTTCTAAAATGTTTCAATACTAACTTCCAGAATAAAGACATTTAACATAAATTAAAGGTTGCTCCAAAGATATCTTGAAAACGGCGATATTAAAGAAAAAGTGTTAAAACTTAACTTTTTTTTATGAAACAACTGTTTCTGTTGATATTAAGATTTTTTAACACCCTGTAAAAACAAAAAATAATAAATTGCATAAGTAGTGCTTAAAAATTTAGGTGGTACCCACTTTTCACTAAAGTTCATTGAGGATGTTGCTAACAAAAAAACTACACATAACTCACTTTCAACATATTAGATCTTCCCTTCTCACGCATACGTAAATCGCCAACATGTACAACAATGTTACCATCTTCAACATGGCCCTTTCCTTTTAAAAAGTCTACCGTAGAATTAATGGCTTGTTCAATAAACTCATGCTTTATTGGGTAATAAAAAGCACGGATGCCCCAAACCAGGCTTAATTTAGAAACCAGTTCTTTGGTAGGTGTAAATACATAAATATTTGCTTTGGGCCGATGACTGGCAATTTTTATTGCAGTATGCCCACTGTGTGTAAACGCAATTATTGCATTGGCCTTTACCTGTTTTGCTGTTTCACTGACACTGTAACAAACTGAATCTGCAATGAAGGTTTGATTAAAATCAACCGGTGGGTTTTTGAGATAAAAGTTGTAAGCATTTTTTTCAGTATGCTGAATAACCTGATGCATACTCTCAATCACCTCAACAGGAAATTTACCTACAGAGGTTTCACCACTCAACATTAGGGTATCGGCTCCCATCAAAACAGCTGAAGCAACATCGTTCACCTCGGCACGTGTTGGCCTGAAATTGTTAATCATGCCTTCCATCATTTGCGTAGCAATAATTACCGGTTTTGATGTCTTGTAACACATTTCAACTATTGAGCGTTGCAATAACGGCACGGTATAAAAATCAACCTCAACGCCTAAATCCCCTCGTGCAACCATAATTCCATCGGTTAAATCAATAATGGCTTTTATATTGGCTAGTGCTTCTGGTTTTTCAATTTTTGCAATAACATAGGTCTTTTTCTTTGCTTTTTTGATAATTTCTTTCAATTCAACAAGATCAGTTACCTCTCGCACAAACGACAGGGCAACCCAATCAACATTTTGCTCAAGGGCAAAATCCAAATCTTTCAAATCTTTTTCCGACAAACAAGGTTGTGATATTTTTGTGTTGGGTAAATTAACCCCTTTGCGCGGTTTTAAAAACCCTCCGTAAATAACCTTTGCAACTACTTTATCGGTTTTGTTGGTTTCAACTACCTCTAATTTAATTTTTCCATCGTCAATCAAAATCGTTTCGCCCGCTTTAACATCCATTGGAAATTGCTGGTAGCTCATGTAAATATGCTCTTTGGTGCCTATACACTCATTGGTAACAAAAACAATTTCGTCACCTTTGTTCAGTTCCAGTTCCCCGTTTTCTATTTCGCCAACCCTTAGTTTAGGGCCTTGCAAATCAGCTAATATTGAGGCACTTAAAGACAACTCTTCATTAATTTCGCGAATATTTTTAATTACTTTAAGATGATCCTGGTGAGTACCGTGCGAAAAATTCAACCGGCAAACATCCACACCTGCTAGCATCATTTTTTTAAGCATCTCTTTTGATGAAGAAGCAGGACCAATGGTAGCAATAATTTTTGTGTGCGAGTAATTTGATTTCATGGTATCTAGCAATTTAAGTAGTTGCAAAAGATAAAGTTAGTGATTTATTGCAATAAATCAACCTGCATAGCAGTGTGTTGAGAAAGATTTAGCTTTTTGTGCAGTATTTTATTCTTTAGAGGTCTCCTGCAGTTTTTACAACACCTTTCACAAAAAACTATTCAAACCCTTATTTAGCAAATTTAATCGTAACACTTTGCTCAAAGTTAACTGAATATTCCTTAAGTTCCCAGTTCTTTTTTGCTGGACACCAAATTGGTAACTCTTTAATAATTTCTGTAGCAAATTTGTTTTCTTCATCAGTTCCTGGTTTTACAATTTTTATGTTTGCAATTGTTCCTGCCCAGGTTACAGTAAATTTAATTTTCACAATACCATCTAATTCAAACTTATTTAGTTTTGCAACTTCTGTTGAAATATGCTTACGAAGTAATTCGATACTTTCTTTATAAGTTCTGCAACTATCAGGCATAAATATTGGCCATTTATCCGGTTTTGCAACTTTTTCGCTTAACCAATATTCAATTGGATTCCTTAACCTTGCCATTGGGAAATTACTATTTAAAATTTCATCATGCACCCCCAACCAAGGTGCTTTTTTATCTCGAATTGCCCATCCAATCTCTGCCTTTAGCGCCTTTGTTTTTTTATTTTGGGAAATACCAATAAAACCAGCATATGCTTCCATATCAAAAAAGGTAAATTTATCTTTTCTATTTTCTTTATACCTCCATTTAAACGGGATCATAGAAATGCCTGAAGGAAAGTCATCAGTTGTTATTTTGGAAAGCCTGTACTCTTCACCATCAATGTAAGGGTTTAGTTCATATGACGAAAAAGGATTATATCCGTTTTTTGTTTTTTTTACTTTCCATTGATGAATGTAGGGGAAAAGTTTTATAATCCAGCCTGAAGGATAAAAAGCATTATAATGCTTTGAACGTTTATAAATTGATCTCCAAAATTCAAGGTTAATTTTATTATTTGAAGCATCTATGAATTCATCAATAATTGGTAAAAGATTGTCTACCCAAATATCAAGATCAAATATTCTTAGATAGTCAAGTTTTTCTTTGATTTTCTGCCAGTCACTAGTTGTTCCTTCAAGTATTATTTTAGGTATGCCACAACCTGATTCCTTTAGATATGAAAAGTAGCTACTTGTACTTTCTAACAAGGCAATTTTATAGGCTGTTTTTTCAATATCATTTGTAGTTGAAAAATTTGATAAAAACAAATCAGAAAAATCTTTATTTACATATTTATTAATACTATCCGTAAAAGTGTTAATTGAGCTTGCCCAATCATTATTCTGGCCTTTTCTAAAATCATCACGAACCACTAAAATTTCTCTTTTTCCTTTATGGCGAACAATTTCATCACGGTACTTTTCTGGATTTTTATTGATATGGATGGAAAGTCCCTGGCAAATAGTCAACCAGATGATATCAGGCGACAATACTAATGGCCTATGCTCAGAATAGGCAAAATGTACAGAAGCTACAAATGCATTAAAGTCGGTGGGTACCAGCCAATTTCCTTGCTTTGAAATTGGAAAACCTTCAATTTTCCTGTCAATCCTTCTTTCAATGGCTCTTTTATAAGTTGTTTCCATAAGATCATATTGAGCAACCTCTACATCATCAACTTTAAATGAAACTGTATTGATTTGTGCAAAAGAATGAAATGGGGACAATAAAAAAAGTGTAACTACAACTATCTTTTTCATTAACGTTTGATGTTAAATTTCATTGAAGAAATCATCTCTTCTAACAATGAAACCTCAGATATCAATTTACAAGGTTTATTATTTTTACTGTCAAAAATGGCTTTTTCTAAGTTAAAATTATTCTGCTTTTCAGAATAAAACCAGCTTTTTTGGCTTAGAAAATCTGCTAAATACTCCTGTTCTGTTTGTCCTGGAGTAGATATTAATATGGCTTCTTTGCTTAAAACAACTAAATCCATAATACTCGAATATCCAGAGCGACAAATTATATATTTAGTATTGATGATCTTTTCATACAAAAGGTAACTACTTAAATGATTTACAAAGCTTATATTTTTTAAACTAGTGCTAGTCTTTTTTCCAGGTTTCCCCTGTACAATTAAGGCATTGTAATCAGTTTTTAAAATTTGCCCCACCAATATGTTTTCAAAAATAGCCCGTTGTGGTTCTGGCCCTGAGAGGATTGCTAAAATATCAAAGTTTTTTACAGACTTAACAGGTTTTTTAGGATCTTTCAAGTCTTTTATTATCTGAGGTTTAAATCTCGATAAAACGTCGATGTATTTAATGTTTTTTGGAAGTTTTTTTGGGTGCGATAATTCACCAGCAAGATTGTTTTCCCCCTCAAAATCAGGCACCCAACATTCATCATATTTATTAATAAACCAATGGTTGATTTTATTGATTATTGGCTCTAAAAACTGCAACTTTTTTGGAGCTTTTATCCAAAGCTGGTGGGTGATGAAAACACTATGTACTTTTTTATTCCATAAACCATACCTGTTATCAGAAATTACAAGGTCAATTTTGTGTTTTTTGATGAGTTTTTTTAAGAATTGATGCTCTTTGTAAATGCCCCAAAGTAGTTTAGGCGCAGCTAAAAGCATTTTTAAAACCATGAAGCCTTTTCGTGGGTATTTAATTGTTTTTGAGGGGATTACAATGCATTCAAGATTAGGGAAATGTTCATGTAAAAACAGCATAGGAGCCTTATCAGCTCCAATAATTACCTCGCAATTTGCTTTTAAAAGGTGGTGGATGATTTCTACATCGCGGGTAGCGTGTCCAAGGCCCCAGTTTAACGGAGAAATGAGTACTTTTTTCGAAACCACCTATTTATTCAAATTTAAATTTTATTGTTTTTTTAAAATCAGGATGATTTATTTTGTAGGCATTTGTCCTTAAAATTGCTTTTTTCTTATTATTTGATAATTTCACCTTTGGATTATCAACCTTCCTTATTTTTTTATCAAACTTAAAAATTAAGTTCATTTTTATTTTCTTTTGTATGTCAAACTGCTGGTCTAGACTATCTTCAACAAAGAAGTTGTAAACTAAAGTTTTTTTCCCTTTCAATTCAAAAAACTGAAAATCGCCCAGATCTTCTCTTGTCAAAGATTCTCTTTTATTTAAGTAGGATGATATAAGTAGTTCATTTAATACAAATAAATTGTCAAAGTCAAATCCATAAAAGAAGGTCATAGATGAGTCAATCCAACCAAACTGAAAGTTGCTAAATCCCAAAGTGTCTATTTTCCGGACTTCATTTATTATTGAATCAAGTTTTTCTTTTTTTAAACCTTTTTTTATGTTTTCAAACTTAATTTGTGGATACTCTTTTGGGGTATTAGTGAAATCAACTTTTATAGTATACGTTCCAGAATAGTCATTCTTAAAATATGTCTCTTCTGTAATTGTGCAAGCTGCAAAAAAGGTAATAAAAAAGAAAAGGCTGTATTTTAAAGATCTTAGCATAAAACTATTTCAATTTAAACGTAATATCTGAATTATATTCCGGCCTAATAATTTCAAACATACTCCCTTTCAGCTCTGCTTGTTTATTGTCGGATGATAAAGTGACGTTGGGGTTATCAATTTTCTTGATTTTTCGTTTAAATTTAAAAATTACAGCATATTTATAATAGTCTTTCATTGATTCCATATCCTTATTGTCCGAAACATCTTTATCTGATTTTGGCCCTGAATACATAAGTGTTTTCTTACCTTTTTTTGTGAAATAAACATGTGGCTCCTTACTAATGTTTTTACTTACTGCTGCATTTTGCGTATTTGAAGCATTCAATGCTTTGTTTAGCTCCTCCAAATCTTTAAAATCATAGCTCATAAATAAAATCTTCGAGTTTTTTTCCCAACCAAATTGAATGTTCTTCACTCCAACACTGTCTAGTTTTTGGGCACTTTCTTTAAATACAAAATCAAGTGAGTCCTGCATTTCGGCTGTTGAAGTGCCGGTGCTATCCATGCCCTCCATCATATCCATAAAACTAGCTATATCAAGCGAAAGTTTTGCCGAACCTGAAAAATCTTTATTAAAAGTGTATTCTTGGGTTATGGTGCAGCTTGAAAAGAAAACTGCTATAAGAATAATGATTGAATTTGTGATTTTCATAAAATGTTGTTTTGTTTATTGAAAAGTCATTGGTCATTCACGACTAATGACTGAATGACTGAAGTCAGTGACAAATGACTAAGACCAAAGATAGCGTTAATTTGATAATAAAATAAAATGTAGCCTTTATATTTTTGGCTTCAAATAGGCAATTATGACAAAAAAACTTAAAGTATATACTAACCTTGTTGCAAACAAAAAAAGGCGGGAACCACCCGCCAGTTTCATTAACCTAATTATTAACCTAAACCTTTTATGAAAAAAAATCTAGAACAAAGATAGCCTCAAATAATGTTAAACAGGGTGAAAGGAAATTAAAGAATGTTAAAAATTTAAGAAATAGGTTTTTGTTTTAGTGATAGTGTCATGTCAAATTTAATTTGACAGGTGACAACACCTGACAAGTGCACTAGCTAGGTGTTGTCACCTAACTGATTACCATAAATATTATACTTGACTTAACAGTAGCTCAAAAAGCCTTAAACCATTACGTAAATCTCATGTATCTTTTAACCACATCTACATTTTCTTTATTGGTTAGCATTTCGAGCAAGTGAAATGCTACCCCTAACGCAGTTGATGGTCCTGTTGAGGTAATGATGTTTTTGTCAATCACAATACTTTCATCCTGAACCAGAGCCCCAAAATCAGCAAGTTGTTTTCTTCTTACTCCATCCAATAAATCATAGGTGGTTGCTTTTCGTCCCTTTAAAACGCCTGATTTACCAACAGGTAGTACGGGAACGCATATGGCAGCAATTATTTTTTCCTGACTGTCGAATTCCCGAATCAGATTTAAAAATCTTTCATCATAGGCATCTTCGTAAAAGCCTGCGTTTTCAAAACCACCAGCAATGGCCAGGGCATCAAAATCCGCAACATTAACTTTATCGAATTCCAGCTGTGGTTTTACAATAAAATTCCAGGTGCATTTTATCTCTGGTCGAAGCCCTGTTGTTACCAAATCAACCGGGTTTGTGCCAAAAGCCCGGCTCCAGCCAATAACATCGGTAAAAACGCTTGCTTCATATTCTTCAAATCCTTGGGCAAGAAATAGTAGTACTTTTTTATTCATGTTTGTTTTATTTATCCATTTGATTTAGTCATCATTTATATCTTCTCCATTTTTAATCATAAAGCTGCTGGTTTCCTAACTTAGGATATACGTTTTGATACAAGTAAACAAAAAACGTAGAGGAGAGCAGCTTTCACCACAAATCCTTTTGTGTGATTTAGGATTCTCCTACACAAATTCAGGGTGCACTATTATTTTAACGACTTCATATATTTAACAAGTTCTTTCCGTTTCATCTTCTTCGCAAACTCATAACCACTGTAACCTTTGCCCACCTTTAAGAAAGGGTCGGCTCCCTTTTTTATCAGCTCAATACATACATTATCTGAAAGGTTTTGTATAGCTGAAACAAGAAAGTTACGCTTAAATGAGCCATATCCTGTATTAACAGTATTATACAGCTTTGGTATTTTAGCCCCAGCTTCCAAAAGAAGTTTTACATAATCGTTTTTAGAGAGGTAATTATTTGTATCGGAATGTTTTTCATCCAATTTTTTGTTTGTAATGACAGTCAGAAGCGGCCCCTCGCCGGCATCTCTATATTTGCAGTTTACATTTATATCTGCGCCAGCTTTGATTAAGTGCTTAGCAATTTCATAATTAGTTTTATACAAACTGGTAATCCTATTAGCCAAAACAGTATTGCCGCAACTATCTTTAGCATTAATATCTGCCCCAGCTTTCAATAACAGGTCAATAAGTTCTGTTGTCCATGCATATTGCAATACAGGCTTACTGTCAAATTTACCCCTTTGATTTGGGTCTTCTCCGTATTCTAAAAGCAGTCCTACAATCTCTTTTCTATTATTTGACAATGCCAATTGAAGAGGTTTGTATTTAAGCGAGCTAAAGTCTGGATCGCTCTCCATTATTTTCTTAACTTTAGTTATGTCATTCTCAGTAATAGCTTTTTCAAGATCCTTAATATTAACTGCATCTTCAGCAATTTTAATTACTTCCAGTAATTCGGGATGTGTTTTACTTTTTTCTTCAAGAATCGATTTTAATTCTGGATAAAAATGATTCTTCAGGCAATAACCAGTTAATAATGCACCAATAACAAACTCATAATCTTTATTTTTAACAGCACTCCTGAATTCCTGAAAACCAATGGCCCCTTTACTTCTTAAGTACGACTTAAATTCTTCATCATGACAGAAGTCTAATGCAGTAATCCCGTCTCCCTGATAGTTTATTTTTGCACCAAACTTAAGTAACATATCAACTTTAGCTGTATCTTTAGTTCTAACAGCTTCACTAAGTGGGGTATCATCAAAAGTGTTACCTAATACATTGCGCGATTCAAATTGAAAATTAAGGCTTCCACCATATTTTTGCAATAGTTGAATCATCGCTTTATCATTATTCTTATATGCGAAATACATAGGAGGTATTTTTATAGCATACAACATTCCTGGCACTGAAGTTTTTTCCTTTTTTAAGGGATCTGCGCCAGCCTCAAGCATTTTACCGACCATAGCAATATTTGCAAGTTGCACAGCTTCAACCAAAGGCATGTTGCTCTTAGTTAAATATCCATTATCAATCAAATATAAAACCGTGATATTATCATTATTTTTTAATGCCATAGAACAAGCCAACACAGGATCGGCCTTGCAATAATTATGCAGCAATTGTTTAGGACTAACACCTTGCTTGTCTTTAAGTTCTTCATCCAGCCCACGCTTTTTTAAAGCATTATAGGCTTTCAAGTTTCCTTTTTGTGCAACTTTATGTAATAAGGATTGGCCTTTATCGTCTACTATGTTAATATCAATACCTTGCTCAAGTAAAAAATCAACTATGTTTTGTTTTCCGTTGCTTAAAGCTCTCAGAAAAAGGCTTCCATTCTCTATTTTATACCTGATGTCTTGTCCTGCATCTATCAGTTTTTTTAAAGCTATTGCATCATCATATTCAATCACTTTAACTACATCCTTCGTATTTATTTTAATCTTTTCAAGCGCAGGCAAAAACGTTTTTATTCGTCCAGCTATTTGCCGTTCTATTTCTGATGCTGATAAAGCACTTACTCCGCCCTTGTGTTTAAGGACTGTTTGACTATTTTTAGTAACTGTTAAAACATAGTCGGTAGAATAAGTAATTGTATTTTTAGCAACTATTGATGTTTGTTTTGTAATTACAGTTGCTCCATTTTCTATCTTTGATCCATAAACAACATCATCCTTTTCCGTTCTTTGAGTTTCTTTCTTTAGTCTATAATATTTTAAGTTAAACTCAACATCGCTTTTCCCTTTTTGAACTACATTAGCTGTACCTGCAAAACTGCTCGTTAAATATTTTTGCAAAAAAGCGGTATTTACAGAATTAATAGCTTCTGTTTCAAAAAAATCAACGCTGTAAGTAACAGGCATAGCCTCTACAGTAATAGCGATGTTTTGTTCACCTTGTATATAAGAAGGTTTAAGTAATACTAAAAGTTCTTTCTGGGCATTTGCATTAAGTCCAAACAGCAGTATCAATAAAGTGATTTTTGTTTTCATAAAGTCAAAATTAAGTTGCGCTTAAAGTAGAAAATAATTCAAAACTGAAGGCTCCAGGCATAAAATATTGTCAGACGCCAAAAAAAAGAGAGTTAATTAATTTAAAAAGACCGAAATTGCATAACCTACATTTATATAAAAAACAGGTGTATAAGTATATTTATTTTAGCACTATACTGTGGTAAATAATAATGCTATAAATACACACAGCTACAACCTGCTAAAAAAATGACACAAGTTGTACTAATACTATACTTGTGCCATTTAGTACTTTGTTATTTTTGTTTACTTAAACAATTCAATTCCCACCATTAGGTAAACAATAGGAGCAAAAGTAACATCAGCATCCTCGTTTCCTCCGGCTGGTTGGGAGAAGAAACCTAATTCACCAACAACTCCTGTTTTCTCATTAATGGGTTTCATTACTTCAAACTGAAAACCAACATTTAAACCTTTGCTTGGGTCACCCATAACATCGTCGTTGTTAATTCTGTTGTACCCAACAGCAAGGCCTGGCCTAATCTGTACACTTTCGTTAACTGTAAAACGTGGTTTAATAGTAAATCCTATTGAAAGCGTATTGAATTTTTCATCAATATCTTTAATTCCAACAGGTGAAAACAATAAATAAGCTCCCATTGATAGTTTTGGTACAAGAATACCATCAAATTCCGCTTTAAAAATAGGACTCATTTTGGTATCCACCTCAAAACCTTCAACATTTACAGTGCCCGAAAACAAGCCTCCGGCTTTTACATTAAAGCCATAACTTTCAGGCGTTTGTGCAAATGTGAATGATGCACACAAAACTAAAATAATTGTTAATAATACATTTTTTTTCATGATTACATGTTTTAGAGTGATTAATTTTGATTCTTAAAATCATTTTAAATTATCCTGATTGCCAAATAACTGGCAATTAATTGATGTTTTTTGGTAAGTAGGTTAGGTTTAACTATTCTTTATTCATTATACATCGTACAGACATTCCATGTGGTTTACTTTGAAAACCTAAAGACGCCTCGGTATTTCCAAAACTTAATGACATGGCTATAGCACTTGAAGCATCCTCTGTAGTAGTAAAATAATAGTCGTTTAATTCTGCCCGCTGAAATGAGCCATCACCATTTCTTCGATAACCACCAGGCAAAGCAGTAAACCCACTTTCATTGGTAGCACCTGTGTTAGATGCATACCAATGGTCGTTTCCTGCCTCCTTAAGTTTTCCTCCTGCAACAGTTTCTCCTCCAAGAAATTCGATAAGTTCAGTAAACTCTGCTTCGCTCGGAACGTGCCAATCGGTTGGGCATATTCCCTGAACATTACTAGGGTTCGAAGAAGATGCATCTGCTCCATTCATTGTAGCTGCCCAGTTATATAAAACCCCATAATCGCTATCCTGGTCGTTATCGTAATAACAGTATGCTTTGTCGGCTAATGTTAAATTACTCCAGGCTGTAGCATCAGTTACATGTGGAACTGCATCACCCTGAATACCAGCATTATCGTAGTGAGTTGTTTTGAGGTTACTATCCATCCAGATTTGCTTACCAATGATTACCACACCATAATTATTTGCATCAACATCGGTGAGTGATGTTGGAGCAGCAAAAGCTGTTAGTGTAATTGGACCCCCTTCAAGTGTTGTTGTACCACCTTCCTTAAAAGCACTAATGGTTAATGTTTGTTGGCCTTCTGTAGCACCCAAAGTCCAACTGGTTTCAACAATGCCTTCTGAGTTAGTACTTGCGGTGGTATTTGAAACTGTTCCATCAATAGAAGTAAAGTTTACTGTAGCCCCTTCAAACACCTCTCCATACTGATCTTTAACCAAAACCTTAACACCATTGGTTAATTCTGTGTTGATATAAGCCAGTTGGTCATTACCACTCATCAGTTCAATACTTCTTGGAGTGGGCGGCACAGCAGTTCCGGTTGCCTGAATTTGTATTGGGGAACCTGTTAATGGTGTAATACCGTCTTTTTTAAAAGCGGTTACTGTAAGGGTTTGAGTAGCTAATGTTGAACCAAGTGTCCATGCTGTTGTAACCTTTCCTTCTTGATTGCTTGTGGCCAAACTATTTGAAACTGAACCTTCTGTAATTGTAAAATTAACGCTTGCCCCTTCAAAAGGGCTACCATACTGGTCTAAAACAACTATGGTAATTTCTTCAGAAAGGCTTGTTTCGATTATAGCAAACTGACCATTGCCAGATACAAGCTCAATACTTGCTGCCATAAGTGGTTCTGAGTCGTCTTTCTTACATGAACTAACTACAACAATTGATAAAACTAGTAAAACAAATAAGATTTTAGGATATTTCATACATTCAATTTTTGATTTGTAATCCGTCTTTAACCACTATTTTGTTATCAATTTTAGTGGTTTGACGGATACTAAGATCTTATCAAATCTTTGTCTGTTTGCATGAAACTAGTTAACGCCAGAAAAAAACTAGTGAACGACCTATTCTGAAAAGTTTATTGAAAAGTATTATAAGCTCTCTAGCAGGGAAATAATCTTTTCCCTCTTTCTTTGCGAAACAGGGATGTTTGAGCCATCTTTCATCACCAGGTAGCCGCCTTCGGTTTTGTTAAAGCGATCGATGTGGTTGATGTTTACCAGGTGTGATTTATGAACACGAAAAAAACCAGAACCATTCAACATTTCATCATACTCTTTCAATACTCTTGAAACCATTATTTTTCGACCATCAAGTAAGGCGAATTTTGTATACGAACTGTCTGATTCACAAGATATAATATCCTGAACATCAATTATGTAAATACTTTCAGAAGTTTTTAATACAATTTTTTTAAGGTGTTCAGAAAAATCGCGCACATTGGTAAGCAGTGCTTCCATTTTTATGGCAGCGTGTTCTTTTTCAAGCTGTTTTTGGGCCTTTTTTATGGCAGCAATTAGCTCAAGTGGATCAATAGGTTTCATCAGGTAATCAAAAGCACTAAATTTAATTGCTTTTAAGGCATATTCTTCAAAGGCAGTAATAAAAATTATTTTAAAATCAATGTTTTCAAGTCGTTCAAAAATTGCAAAGCTATTGCCATCCGGTAAGTTAATATCCGACAAAACCAAATCAACAGCTACGCTGTTAAGCAATGCAACCGCTGCCTCAATAGAGGATGCTACCCCAACTAGTTCAACCTCATTACAATATTCATTAAGAATGGTTTGCAAGTGACTGGCAGTTTTTTCTTCGTCTTCTATGATGGCAACTTTCAGCATAAAATAGGTTTTCGCCCACAAATATAACTAAAGATTACAGCTTATTAAACGAATTTTTTCGAGATAAATTTCACCTAAATATTATGATTAACGCATATTGCTTTATATTTTCGCACAAATCCTTAATAACTTAAGATGAACTTCAAACTACTTATTCTTGCATTTTTCACCTTTTTCACCTATTTCTCCAACAGTGCACAATCACACTATGCTGATAATAAAAATCCTATTAATGACACTTCTCAGCTTTCAAAATTATTAAAACAAGCTCGAAAACATCAGTTTTCAAACCCTGATTCATTTATTTATCTATTAAATATTTTGGATAAAGGGGCTAAAAAACTTAAAAGTAAAAAGCACAAATATCTAGTTAATTTTTTTAGAGGAAGTTACTTTTTAGGACAAGGGGATTATGAAAACGCTTTAACTAATCTAACATCAAGTCTGAAATTAGCTAAAGAAGTTGACAATACCAGATACATCAACTATAACCACTTAGCTATTTCATCAGTGTATATATTTTTGGCATACTATCCTCTTGCACAAGAGCACTTGATGACAGCATTAAAAAACTTTGAGAAGGAAAAAGATTACGAAGGAGCGGCAGGAGTTTATCTTAACCTAACATTTATAAATACTGAGCAAAAAGATTATGAATTAGCTAATAAAAACTCAAAAAAAGCATTTGAATATTATAGCCAGGAGAAAAATGACCTTGGTCTTGCCAGAGCATTGTTAAATCTTGGAGAAGTAAATTATTACCTTAAAAACTACAAGGATGCGATTATATATAGTAAGAAAGCCCTCATTTATACAAAATTATCCAACCAACCTTCAATGGATGGCTTAATTTATCAAAACATAGGCAATGTTTTCTTAGATACAAATGCACCTGATAGTGCAATGGTATACTTTAATAAATCTCTTGCAGCAACAAAGCAGTGGGGTAAAAGTTTTTCTTTTGCAGAATGTAAGCAAAGCATAGCTAAAGCTTTTGCTTCACAAAGAAAATATCCTGAAGCAATAAAAATGGCAATAGAATCATACAAAATTGCAGATGAAACCCAAATGACACAGGTTAAAGCAAATGCTGCTGATCTTTTAAGTAAGTTTTACTCGATTTCGGGCAATTACAAATCTGCTTTATTTTATAAAAACATTGCTTCGGTCATTAACGATAGCCTTTTCACAAAAGAAAAATACAAAGTACAAAATGAAGTGGAGGCCATATATGAAAGCCAAAAGAAAGAACAGCAAATTGAAACCCTTTCCAAAGAAAAGCAAATTGAAGTTCTAAAAAACCAACAATCAAAATACTACATTTTTACTTTGCTTATTTTATTAATAATTATTGCTGTTGTGGCTATTTTGTTTATCCGAAACAATCGATTAAAGGCCGTTCATAAAACCATTGAATTAGAGCAACGACTTTTACGCTCGCAAATGAATCCTCATTTTATTTTTAACGCAGTTTCTAGCATCCAGGAATTTATTATGAAAAAAGAGCCGTTAGAAGCAAGTTCATACCTCTCCAACTTTGCAAAGCTAATGCGCTCAATATTAAACAATTCGGCAACAGAATTTATTACTGTAGATGAAGAAATTGAAACGCTGGAACACTACCTAAAACTGCAGAAGCTACGCTTTGACAATAAACTTGAGTACGAAATTATTGTGGATGATGAATTAGAAACCAATGAGCTTGTTATTCCGCCAATGCTGGGGCAGCCTTTTATCGAGAATTCAATAAAGCATGGCATTGCAAAAAAAACAACAGGAATTGGTAACCTTACTGTTGAGCTCTACCAAGAAAACAACAATCTGATGTTTGAAATTAAAGACAATGGAATAGGCCTGGATGCTTCAGCAAAGTCAGGCGACAATAACCACCAATCAATGGCTACAAAAATCACACAAAACCGCATCAATAATTTCAAAAAAGGATATAAGAACGAGGTGGATTTTATGGTTAAGAATATAACCAACAATAATAAGGTTGCCGGCGTATGTGTAACATTTAAGCTTCCTAAAAAATATTTAAACTAAAAAAGAATGATTAAGATAAACCAATCTAGGTTCTTGTTGTTGCTTGCCTTTCTTGGCTTTTTAGGTTTCGAAAACATAATTGGGCAACAGCTTTCTTCACCACAAGCATGTATTATAAATCATTGCAATGAAAAAAGCCTGACAATAGAAGAGCTGTTAGAAGCAGGTGGTATTGAAGCGAATATACCCAATGCAACTCTCACAATTAATGTACTTAAGTTTTCAATGAGCTACGATATTGATGAAAGCGGGTATTTTGCAAGTCAGGAAAACAGTGGTGATTTTACCGAAAAACAGATTGCACTAATAAAAAAGGCGCCCAAAGGAACAAAAATCTATTTTGGTGATATTCAGGCTGATATTCTAGCCTGCATTATTCATAAAAAAAGGGAGTTTGTTCCCTAAAAATGCTAAATTATTAGTATTTTTAGGGTGTACACAACAAAACATCCCTTTAACAATGATAAGAAAAAAAGTTGAAAATACCAATCCTCAATTAGAAC